>CABQCN010000063.1 GCA_902462635.1 uncultured Oscillospiraceae bacterium | reverse complement strand
CTTCGAATTGCCGCCTGAAACGCGCGGCAGAGTCGTATTCTAACATTATTATCCGGATTTGGCAATGCCTGCCTGTTTTCTCAGAGTTCGAAAGAATCCGGCAGCAATGCGGAGAGCTTCCGCGCCGCAAGGCTGCCGTTTTGTTGATAAATCACCGTGATCTCCTTCGAAAATTCAGACAAGAACTGCCGGCAGATCCCGCAGGGCGATGGAGACTTTCCGGCGCCGGAAACGGCGATGGCAATCTTTTCAAAATCCGTTTCCCCATTCCCGACCGCTTGCACCACCGCGCTCCGCTCGGCGCAGATCGTCGCGCCAAAGGATGCGTTTTCCACGTTTACGCCGGTATAGACGCTGCCTTTTTTCGTTAGGAGCGCGGCGCCGACGCATACGTGCGAATAAGGCGAATACGCGTTTTTGCGTACGGTATTGGCGATATCGTACAATTCTTCATCCGTCATATCGGAATTCCTCTGTAAAATATTACTTTTCTTTATAATACAGCATACAGTGGCAATATCCTTCGAAATCCGGATCCCGGATCTGTTCGCGGAATTCTTTGCACATGCATTTCGTATTTTCGTTTTTCTCCACGACGCACGGACAATAACCGCCGCGCTGTTTCAAACCCTCCTGGACGGTTTTGACGATCTCCTCGTTTTCGTTATAACGGACTTTCATGGTCATCCCATCTCCAGAAGATTCAAGATTTCCGGTTTCGGCCGGTATCCTGCGGATTTCGCCGTAACTTTGCCGTTTTTTATTACGACAAGCGTGGGAATGCTGGAGATGCCGAATTGCGCGGAAAGCTCTTCCTCCTCATCCACATTGACTTTACATACGACGATATCCCCGCGTTCTTCCGCGATTTCGGCGATGATCGGCGCGATCATTTTACATGGGCCGCACCAGGTCGCCCAGAAGTCGATGAGCACGGGTTTCTCCGCGTCCATGACGGTTTCTTTGAAATTGTCCTTTGTCAGTTTGATTTCCATAATCACAGTCTCCTTTTTATTTTAATTCTGCTTTTGCCGCAGGTCCTGATAACAGATTTCATTTTCCAGCCGCTCGCCTTTGAGAAAGGCTCCGATATTGCGTACGGTTATTTCGGCAATATTGTTCAGCGCTTCCTCTGTGAGAAATGCCTGATGCGACGTGAGCAAGACGTTCGGCATCGAGATGAGCCGCGCCAGCACGTCATCCTGTAAAATATGCCCGGAATTGTCTTCGTAAAACAGTTCCGACTCCTCTTCGTAGACGTCGAGACAAGCGGCGCCTACCTGTTTATTTTTGATCGCTTCCGTCAGCGCTTCGGCGTCTATGAGGCCGCCGCGCGAGGTATTGACGATTACGACGCCTTTTTTCATCCGCGCAATCGTTTCGGCGTTTATGATGTGCTCTGTCTGGCTCGTGAGCGGACAGTGCAGCGATATAATATCGCTCCGGGCAAACAGATCGGGCAGCGAGACATACTCGATCCCGGCGGCCTGGTCCGGATACGGGTCATATGCGAATACCCGCATCCCAAAACCCCGGCAGATTTGAATAAACACTCTGCCGATCTTTCCGGTACCGATAACGCCGACGTTTTTACCGTGCAGGTCGAAACCGGTGAGTCCGTTCAGGCTGAAATTAAACTCCCGCGTTCTGTTGTACGCTTTATGGATCCGCCGGATCGAGGTCAGAAGCATGGCCATCGCATGTTCCGCCACGGCGTAGGGAGAATACGCGGGCACGCGTACGACATGCATTTTCCCGCACGCTTCTCTGAGATCTACATTGTTGAAGCCCGCGCAGCGCAGTGCGATCAGGCGGATTCCCATGTCGTACAGGCGGCCGATGACCGGTGCGTCTATCGTGTCGTTTACGAATACGACGATGCCGGCACAGCCGGCGGCCAGCCCAACGGTATCTTCATTCAGCTTCGATTCATAATATTTAAATTCAATGCCGGCCGGCGGGCCGTATTTTTCAAATCCCGGTCTATCGTACGGCTTCGTATCAAAAAAAGCAATTTTTGTCATGTACCCACTTCCTTCCCTCTTTATTATTTACGTAAAATACTTTATTAAACCACGTATCCATTTTACACCGATATTTCAAAAAATCAATCAGAACCGATCCGCGGTTGACACCGGTATTATTTTTATTATAATGAGCGGAGATTTTATCGTACCGGGAGGCGGTGTCTATGAAGTTCGTAATACAGCGTGTACTGCGCGCCGGCGTTACCGTAAACGGGGAATCCGTTGCACGGATCGGCAAGGGATTTTTGGTGTTGATCGGCATCGGCCGGGAGGATACCGCGGCAGATGCCGTCCGGATTGTGGACAAAATGGTGAAGCTGCGGATTTTTGAGGATGCGGCAGGGAAAACGAATTGTTCCCTGGCGGATGTGGAGGGCAGCTTGCTGCTGGTGTCTCAATTTACGCTTTATGCCGATTGCAAAAAGGGGAACCGCCCGTCGTTCGGCGGCGCCGGTGCGCCGGACAAGGCAAAGCAGTTGTTCGACGAGATCGTTTCCCGCTGCCGCGAATGCGTGGCCGATACGCAGGCGGGAATTTTCGGCGCCGATATGCAGGTGGAACTGGTAAACGATGGTCCGTTTACCATCATTCTGGAGTGATTTTCCGGGAGATTATACCATATACACGGTTTTTGTACTGATTTTTTCCCGGAACATCCCGTCATGCTCGATAAAAAGCAACGTGGGCCGGCAGCGCTGTACCAATTCCTCGATCTGCATACGGGAGAAAATATCGATATAATTAAGCGGCTCGTCCCAAACGTAAAGATTGGCTTCTTCGCAGAGAGAACGCGCGATCAAAACTTTTTTCTTCTGTCCTTCGCTGTAAAACGCCATGTCTTTTTCGAATTGTACGCGCGAAAAATCGAGTTTCCGTAAAATCGTCTGAAACAGCGTAAGATCGATCCCATATTGCGCGGCGTATGCGTCCGCGCGTCCGCGGAGGAAAGAAGAATCCTGCGGGATATAGGAAATCTTCAGGCCGTTTGCTTTATAGAAAGTCCCTTGGTATGAAATTTCCTCGCCCATCAGGAGTTTCAGCAGCGAACTTTTGCCGCTGCCATTGCCGCCCTGGATGGCGATCCGGTCGCCGCGTTTCACCTGAAAAGTAAGTTCGCCGCAAACCTTATGAGCGCCATAATAGAGCGAGATTCCCTTGAAATCGGCCAGAAGCTCCGCATGGTAGGGCAGCGGCCGGATTTTGAGTTCTTCCGCTTTCTCCAGATTCCGGAGCAGTCCTTTCTTTTCATTGATCGCGTTTTCTTGACTGTGCTCCAGATTTTTGCGCCGCTGCTGCATCCGTCTCGATTTTTCTCCGATATAGGCGCGTCCGCCGATGCTTTTTGTTTCCGACCGCCGGGCGCCGCCCCCGATTTTCGTGTTTTCAACTTGATCCGCCCAGCGTTTCGCTTGCGACGCGGCCGTCTCGAGCCGCTTGATTTCTTTTTGCAGCCGCTCGTTTTCCGCCGCCTCATACCGGTCCCGAAGCTGCTTGTTACGATACCACGAGGAAAAGTTCCCGTTTTGTACTTCGATATTCGTTTTATTGATAGAAAGCGTATGATCCGTAGCCGCATCCAGGAACGCCCTGTCATGCGACACAAGAAGAAACCCGCTTTTACTTGCAAGGTAGGAAGCTGTAATCGCGCGCCCCTTTTCATCGAGGTGGTTCGTCGGCTCATCGATGAGCAAAAAATCCGTCTCCTGCAAAAACAGCACGGCAAGCTTGACCTTGGTCTGCTCCCCTTTCGATAACGTTTGAAACGGCTGCTGCAGTACGTCGGTCCGGACGCCGAGCCTGCCAAGCTCGCGTTCCAGTTCCCATAGCTGGAAATCATCGTTTACCGCGCGTATTTCCTCCAAGGTGTTCTCCCTTCCGCCGCGGAATTCGAATGGAAAATACCTGAATTGCACCGATGCTGTTATTTTTCCCTTGTATTCATACTTTCCTAACAGCAGATTCAGGAACGTCGTCTTTCCTCTTCCGTTTCTGCCTGTAAAACCAAGTTTCCAATCCGTATCGATTTGAAACGATACGTTTTCAAAGATATTGTCGTAGCTTCCGTCATAAGAAAATGTCAGATTTTGTATATGAATTCTCGACATGCAAATCCCTCCCGATTCACATGTTGCCGTACTATCGTTCTATCGTTATCGCGCAGACAAGTAAATCCGATCACGGCAACAAAAGACTTCTGCCTTTCCGGGCAGAAATACGTCCGTTGTTTCGTACCATCGAAATTACTTATGAATCATTGCAGCGCCTCTTTCCATAAATTTTATATTATATTACTCATTTTCCGCGATCTTGTCAACCCGCTTTGCGTTCTTCGTTTCATCCGTCCTGCAGATCGGAAAAAAGACGGGAAAAGATCCGGAGACGCGGGGAATAACGCACAATAAAAAAAATTACAAAAAAACTATTGACAATTTACAAATAGTATGGTATGTTGCCTTCGTAGTCAGTTGCACATTTGATCTCACATGTTTTTGTAAGTCATTTGTCCGTTGTTAATGATTTACAAAAACATGTGATTTTTTTATGGTTGCGCATGATGGAAAAATTTTTTATGGAGGACTTTTTATGAACAAAGGGATTGTAAAATGGTTTAATGCAGAAAAAGGGTTTGGATTCATTTCCAACGACGACGGCGGAGACGATGTATTCGTACACTTCTCGGCAATCGTTTCGGATGGCTTCAAAACGTTGGCAGAAGGCCAGAAAGTTACGTTCGACATGGAACGCGATCCGAAAAACAGCAGCAAAATGCGCGCTGTAAACGTTTGCCCCGTATAAGGGAAAACGCTGGAGGAAGCCGGGCGGTAAAGTGTTTTACCGCCCGGCTTTTTATATGGACTTTACAGGAGCTTATTTTTTCTGTAAAATACAAAAAACAGAGAAGGAGATGAGATCAATGGGCGAAGTGATCGCGGCAAGAAGCATGAACACATTGTATATCATGATCGATATCGTATTCCTTTGTTTCTTTACGTTTGTATTAATCTATACGAAACGTTTTCAGGCATTGGTCGCAGGCCTGCTGGGCGGAATTTTGTATTTTATCGTAGATTACGGAATATTCTACCATCTTCTCCATACGAGAACCGTCAGCGGCGCAGATCCGGCGCTATTTCTGCTTTGGCTTTCCATTAGTTACGGGATGACGAATTTTGCATGGATCTGGCTGTGGCTTGACAGAGACGGTCATGCGTTCGAATGGTCCCTGCTCATCATGAGCGGGTGGTTCTGTACGGCAATCATCTCTCAGTGCTTCGGCAAAAACTTTGCCGGCGTCGAAATTTCGCGCGGTACGGATTCCTACCACGCGGTTATGGCGGTTTTCCTGTTTGTCGGATATGCCGGGCTGATTCTGTGGAATCTCAAACGCCCCGCAGAAAAAGTCGATATCAAATGGATCTTTGTAATCGGCGTTCTCGTGCAGGGTGCTTGGGAATTTATTCTCGCGATCACCGGAATCCGAAACCTCAGCCTGCAGACATTTCTCGTGAATTCCCTTTTGGAAACAAATATGGGCCTCCCCTATCTCTGGGCGATCCATAAATTTTTTCAGAAGCCGCGCCGTTCAGGCCGTCTGAAAGGAGAACGCTATGCGTAAAATATTCGCGGGACTCGTGTTCGTATTGCTCGATTTTCATATCGGCATCGGAAGGGTCCGAATCGGCCTGCTCTCCGCATTCGTAGGTTATATCCTGGTGTATCGGGGATTAAAGGAACTTTGCTTCGAGAGTGATTTTTTTAGAAAACCGCTTCCGTTTGCAGCGGGCATGGGAGTCTATACCGGCATCCTATATGTGTGTGATTTATCGGGAACCGCCGGTCCGGGGCAGCTTCTGCTCGGCATCGCCGCCTTGCTGATCCAGTTTTACATAGAATATAGGGTTCTCCAGGGAATCCTGGTATTAGAACAAAAATATTGCGGCGACCTATCCGGGAGTCCCTTAAAAATCATGCTGCTGATCCGGTTCATCGGCAACGCCGCCATTTTCTATTGTTCCATCCGGGGAATCGCAATACTCCCACTTACAATAATTTCTATATGCGTCCATATCGCCTATCTGGTTGTGTTCGGTCGGACGAGTAAAAGATACGGTGAAATCCGGATGAAATTCGCGGAAAGCCAAAAGGAGCCGTCCGTATGAAACTTTTATTAAAGCAGCGCTTTTTCTCCTGGTTCGACAGTTATACGATTTACGATGAAAACGGAGAAACGGTATTTTTGGTGGAAGGCCGGATTTCATGGGGGCACTGCCTTCGTATCTCGGATAAAAACAGCAATCCGATCGGCACGGTAAAAGAAAAAGTATTGACGTTTCTGCCGAAATTCGAATTGTATATCGGCGATGATTATAAGGGCTGCATCACAAAACAACTCACTTTTTTGCGATCCAGGTACCACATAGAATGCAATGGGTGGGAAGCCGCCGGCGACCTGTTCGGTTGGGATTACAGGATCACGGATGCGTCCGGGACGGATGTGGCCGTTATTACAAAAGAGTTGTTGAATTTTACGGATACCTATTCCATTGATGTCAAAAAGCCGGAAAACGCTTTGCTCGCGCTGATGATCGTCCTTGCCATCGACGCGGAAAAGTGTTCCGGCTCCTGAAAACAAGATACGTTTTATTGTACCGCATCCGTCTTATAAATAAATCTCACGCTGCCTTCCATCTCGTCGGAAATACCGGCGAACGAACGGTACGCACGGGAAACTTCCGCGATGGCGCGGACGCGTTCCAGCAGCCCTTTGACGCCTCCTTCCGCGGCGTCCGTCAATTTCCGCACGCCCTGTTCGTCGAATTCCCGCAAGCCGTCCGACAACTGCAGCGCGCCATCTTTCAGCTGCGCGATTCCTTCGGTAAAGGCCTTTATGCCGCTTCGCAGCGTCAGGGCGCCGCCATATAATTCTTGCGCGCCGTCCGACAGCACCGCGGCACCCGAAAGCAGCCGGTCCGCGCCGGCGCCGGCGTCCGCCGCCCCTTCGGTATAAGAGAACACGCTGTAAAATTCGTGATAGCTCCGCAGCTGCGTTTTCAAAGCTGTTAAAGAAGCGGCGCCGTTTTTCGCTGTGTTGACCGCGTCGTTTATTTGGGAAACGATATCGCGGCTCTGTATATTTTGCGCGATCAGCATCTGAATCTGATCTTCCGTATTTTGCACGACCAGCGCCCGGACCGCGGCCGTTTGCATCTGTGCATCCGCCGCCGCTTCATATTCTTCCGCTGTCATTTCAGGATCTGCAGCCTGTAGGATTTTTTCCAGTACGTTCTTCCGTATCGCTGCTTCTGTCTGGACTCGAATCTGGTTTTCCTGCGCGCGCACCGCTGCTTCCACCTTCTGAAGCGCCGCATCATACGCAGCTTTCCGAACCGCCGCTTCGTCGAGCGATGCAAGCAAAGTGTCCAGCACCGTATTATAATTTTCGGGCGTCAGCCGGTCCGCCCGCAGGCC
>CABQCN010000062.1 GCA_902462635.1 uncultured Oscillospiraceae bacterium | reverse complement strand
CCGAGACCGCTCCCAGAAAAACCGCCCCGATCCCGGCGCAGATGAGTATATGCTCCAGCCGGGCCTTTCGTAGCCCTTTAAGCAAAAGAATCATCGCCCAGACCATCGCCAGCCCTACGATTGCGTAAAAACAGGTATTAAACGCGGTGAATATGCGGGGCTCAGTAACCAGGACGATAACGGCATAAACGACGCAGGGGACTGCCACGCCGACAGCAAGCCGGCGTTTCAGGCGGTCCGGATACAGACTGCGCAGGAAAAGCAGGACACAGACGACAATGCATATAATAATCAGATACTCCGTCCGGATACAGAACTGCCAACTGAGGGAAGGCAAAAATTTCATAATAACCTTGTCGTCGGTCAGCAAAATCCGCAGCGCCAGCAGGATACAGGCAAGGGCAAACCATAGGTAATACCGTCGTTTTGGAAAAAATAAAAACACACCCAGGTAAAACAGGAAGATGGCAACCAAGCATCCTGCCATGAAAAACACGTAAAACAGGCGGGTAAACGTATATCGCTCTACTACCGGCGCCCGGGCCAGAAAAAAGCTGCGATTGCTTCCGCCGTCGGGATGCACAAAATTCGCCACTTGAAAGATGAGTTCGGTTTCGTCCGACTGCGGTGAAAAGTAATAGGTATACGATCCTGTTTGGGAAATGGTCTGCTCCGCAGTTGGCCGGGGGTCTCCCATCTGACCGATCAGCGTACCGTCGGCGTAAGCCCGCTGGGCATAAAGAAAGCTGTCTCCTGTAATGGCATATACGCCGCCGGCGGGTACTTTGAGCCGCATGCGGTAAGTGCCGTATAAAGCCGTATCATTGGGGCCGGGCTGTATATAAACGGGTTCTTCCGGCAGACCGTCTGCGAAATCCGCCGGCTCATACAGCTTTTCGGGATAGTATTCCCAATACCAATAGGAAATAAAGACCATTTCTTCCGAAAGGTCAACGCCGTCCGCATAGGCAACGCCATCTTTTTGCTCTACCCGGATTTCTTCTGGGGTGGCAAGGATTCGCGCTGCGGAAAACAGCACGATAATCAGGCCGATGAACGGTATAATCCTCAGAACGTTTTTCATCATATATCACCAGTAACCATTGTTTTTTCAATAGTGAACATTATATAACTTTGAATATTTTATCATAATTGAAGCCAAAAAGCTACCTGGACGCATCCAGTGAACCGCCCGCCGGCATAAAATCGACGGGCAGAAAATTCGCTTTTCGGATTGCGTCTCTGTTATGATCCTGCTGATACGACTGTGAAAAACAAGGTAAAATCAGGCGCTATTGCGTGATACAGCGCAACAGGGCTCGTTATCAGTTCGATTCTGATCGGGGCGCCCAATGATAAAACTTGTCGAAAGAGCGGGAATTTATTCTTGGTAAAATACGATTGGCTGATCATTTTAGGAGTTGATCATATGACCTTTGGCGAGAAAGTACGATCCCCCAAAACCAAAAAAGTGATTATCAATACGATCATTCTATTAATTGTTTTTGTTTTATTATTGCTGTTTTTAAATCAAACCCAATCAATCGCTGCTTGAGCTGCACTTGTTTCAGGCTGCCTCCTTACTCAAACAGGTTTAGAGGGACAGTCATTTAAGCGAGACAAAGCAGCCCACCCAAAACACTGTTTTTTTATTCGGTGGGCGTTGCTTTTTGGGGTAAAAAGAAAAGAGCCAATGAGTTGCGGGTTTCCTCACAATTTCATTGGCTCTGCGTCTATGTGTCTAGCTCTTTGATGACGGTTATATGTAGTTCTTTTACATCAATCAAACTTTCCTGTCTACACTTCGGGCAGTAGAGAGGATCGTTTTTCAAAACGGTATCCTCTCTAATTCTGTTGCGTGTTTTATTGCCACAAATAGGACATAAAATCCAATGATTATTTTTCTGAAATGCTCATCGGACTTCTTATAGTTAGTAGTTCTTAGCCTGTAATATTATACATTTCACAGGAACAGTTTTACGATTTCTTTTGCCCACGATAGAAATGAGGGGACATTCTCATCCAGTAGTTTCCTTACCGTTGAAATTTCATTTTTTGTAAGTTCTCCAATATTTTGATAAACGCTCCCGGTTGCTTTGGTATCGCCTAATGCTATAAGTGCTTTGGCGTGATCACCTATAGCAAAATATTTGCCATTTGCCGCTGCTCCAATGGAAAAGCAACCGACGGATAGCGCTCCAACTGATACAACGCCTATACTGACTGCTCCAAATGCAATTATTCCGCAAGCAAGGGCGGCTGCTGATAACAGCCCTATTGCTACAGCACCCAAAGCGATCATCCCCAAAGACAATACACCAAAGGAAAAAACACCCAACGAAAGTAATCCCAGCGATACGATGCCTTTTGCAAAAAATCCAATGGCAATAATACCTTTGGCTGTGCGGCCATACCCCAGGTTTATATGCCATAGGGGTAATCCACCAATGTTCTTTTTGCTTTTTCGTTCAAAATTAAGTGAATACAAATTAAGAGCAAGCGAAATTGTTTTTCTGTTTTCAGATGTTGTATCTTCCTGAGCAGATTCAATATCCTTTAAGAGATAATCCATAGAGCATTTATAAAGCACTCCGAGTTTTAACAATTTATCAGTTTCGGGATATGTAGTGTTGTTTTCCCATTTGCTTATAGCCTGCCTTGATACGCCAAGAACATCAGCAAGTTGCTCCTGTGTATAATTGTTTTCTTTTCGTAGTTTTGATAATTTATCGCCTAATGTCATAGTGCGTCCTCCAGTCTAAGCTTTTCGCTCATGCAAATAATACCTTTTTTATATCCCAAATGCCACCATCATTGCGTTTCTAAATGTAAACTACAAGTTGCATTGTCTGTTTTTAATGGCTTTTCAGACGAAAAGCCATTAAAAATAAATCAAACGCTATTCGTTTTGTTCTTTCTGTTTTCTTTGTATCTTCCATCAGCAGGCTTTTGAGCATTTTTAGGAATAAGCCAAACACGCCCTACATACAAAGCACCGTCAATTCGTTCTTCCTTGCACAAACGCTGTACCTGCCGAGCAGATATATTCCATTTATTTGCTGCTTCTTGTGCAGTCATATACCCAAACATTTCTGACCTCCGAATAAGTTTTTTTACTTCAAAAATCCTATTCTGCTGTCATTAAACAACTTTGATTAGGTTTTTGTCCTTATCTGGGTTAGAACATTTATAACAGCGTTCTAAAGTGCCGGTTCCGTTCCGGTGATTTCCACTTGACACAGTTTCATCGTGAGCAGCGCGGCCTGGTGGCTTTTTTCTGTCGTCCCGGCACAGCAGCGTGCGTCGACGCTGATCTTCGTTTCCGGCAGCTGCGCCTTCAGGATGAGCGCGTTGGAGACGACGCAAATATCCGTGCATAATCCGCACAATTCTACCTCGTCATATGCCCCTGCGGCGACTTGGCGCGCCAGTTCCAGGGAACCGAAGGTCGGCTTGTCGAATACTTCACAGCCGCTTGTATCCAGAACGGCGGAAATCGAATGGCCATCCGTGCCCTCGATACAGTGCGGCACCGGCAGATATTTTCCCTCCTGCGTCGCGAGATAATCGGCGTGATGCGTATCTCTGGTAAAAAGGATTTTGCCGCCCCGCTGTTGATACGCCGCGATTTTTGCCTGTACGAACGGTAAAATCTTCTGGGCCTGCGGCGAGCCGAGCGAACCTGTAATAAAATCATTTTGCATGTCCACCACAATCAATAACTTTTTCATCGCATGATACCTCCGGTTTGATCCCGCTTTCTGGATATGATCAATATGTAATACAGGAAACGTGCTTTGTCAAGTATTCAAACCGTTTTTGTCAAAAAAATACGCTTGACTTTCCCCTTACGGGAACGTGTATACTGAGATCCGTACCCGGGAAACAAATTCAAAGGAGGGAATTCATTGCTTTCTATAGGCGCCTTTTCCAAAATCACAAACGTAACGGCGAAAACACTGCGGTATTACGATGAGATCGGTCTGCTGAAACCGGTCTGCGTCGATCCGGAAACAGGATATCGTTATTACGATGTTTCTCAGCTGAAGACGATCCTCCTGATCACGAAGCTGAAAGGCTATTTATTCACGCTGGAAGAGATCGCGGCAGTTTTAAATCAGAATGACGACACGTTGCTGCGGTCGCTGATCCGGCAAAAAGAAACGCAAGTACAGGAAAAGATCCATCATCTCGAAACGATCCGCAGCCAGATCGGCACGGATCTCTCAAACCTAGAAAGGGGTATTCCAATTATGGCATATTTTGACGAAATAGAAATTAAACTTGTCGAGACGCCGCCGAAAAACATTTTATCAATCCGGCAAAAGATCGACGTGGCAGATTTCGGGACCTATATCGGCAAGCTTTTTGAAAAGATTGCGAAAGAAAAGCTGACGCCTGTCGGGGCGCCGATGTCTATCTATCACGATGAGGAATTCTGTCCGGAGGATTATGATGTAGAAATCGCCATGCCGGTTCGGGAAGCCGTGAAGGGCACGCGGGACTTCCCGGGCTGCCTGTGTGCGACGGCGACGCTGAAGGGACCTTATTCCGGACTGGCCTCCGTTTATTCCAAACTGAAGCAGTGGACGGAAGCGGAAGGATATCAGATCAGCGGCTCGCCTTTTGAGATTTATATAACCCATCCGGCGGAAGTAAAACCGGAAGATTCTATCACCGAAGTGTATTTTCCGGTTAAGAAATAAAATCAGGCGATCCCCGCAGACTTATTCGGGCGCGGAAGCGTCAGGAGAGGAACGTTTTCATGTCCTCGATATACGCTTGCTGGAGAGCAAGGAACTTGTCTTCGAGTTCATAACACTCCTGTTCCGCGTCCGGATAAGCTTTTTTGTGTTTCTCACTTTTAATGATCCCCATCGTGCAGCCCTGGATCAGCATCTCGGCCATATGTGACGACGTTTTATCTTTCAATGTGTTCAGCTGGACGCCCATCCACAAGCCTGCTTTTTTGCTGCTGCGGGCATCCTCCGGAACCTCTCCTTTTTGAGACAGCAGGGAAGCCGCTTCGTTTCGGATATCCTTGTAACGCTTACAATATTCGTGCAGCTTGCCGGAAAATTCGCTGTCCTCCGTTTTACCGATCAGCAATTCCGATCCTTCCACGCCCATAGAAGCCGCCTGATAAATTTCGTTGAGCATTTCGCTGGAAGCAGATTTTTGATTCATAGAGATCCCCTTCTTTTTTTGTTTCAGGAATAGTATGCGGTCTTTTGTAAAATATATGCGCTTTGCGGATGAAAAAACATTTGTAAAAATGCACGAATACCAATATAATATACAAAAATAATCAGAACAGGGGCTGGGCGATCTGAAGAACAGGAGTGCGATAGGGCAGCTGCTGTGCCTGCTGACCGGAATGATCTTTATATTGCAGCTTGCTTTGTTCCCTGACCCGCGGATCTCTTATGCGGAACAGGAAGCGCAGGATATGATCGATCCTACGCAGTGGGCGGCGGTAGACGGGCTTGGCAGGACGGTAGCGTCTTATGAAAATACCGGCGGGCCGCGGCAGAACAAATATGTCGGGATTTTCTATTGGACGTGGCATTATCATTTTGCCGGCAGCAAAGCGGTTAATATCAATGAGACCATCCGGCAATATCCGCAGGCGCTGCACGACTATCATGCGGAAATCTGGAAAACGGAAAATGGCCAGTGCTGGTGGAACGAATCGATTTACGGTTATTATTCCAGTACGGATAAATATGTGCTGCGCAAACAAATGGAGCTGCTGGCCGACGCCGGCGTGGACGTATTGTTTTTCGACTGTACGAACGGCAGCAACTTATGGGAAAAAAGCTGCCGCGCGCTGTTCGAGGTGCTCCTGGAGGCACGGAAAGACGGGATCAATGCGCCGCGGGTGTGCTTCATGCTGCCGTTCGCCGCAAACGGCGACAGCAAACAATCGCTTCTCAAACTATATAAAAGATTTTACAGCACGGAGGAATACCGGGATCTCTGGTTCTGCTGGGACGGAAAGCCGCTGATCCTGGCGCACCCCGATAACCTGTCGGCGGAGAACGAGACGGAAAAAGAAATTCTCGAATATTTTACGTTCAGGAAAAATTGGGCCGGCTATTTCGACGGCGATCAGTCCTCCCAATATTGGGGCTGGCTGTCCGTATACCCGCAGGCAAAATATCGGAATGCGGATGGGACCGTGGAGCAGATGAGCGTGGGCGTAGCGCAGAATGCGAGCGGGCACGGACTCGTCGCGATGAACGACTACCGGGGCGGCGTCTTCGGCAGGGCGTATTCATCCGACCTGAACGGAAAATATTCCTATACTTACCGTTACCGGGATTCCGATGTCGTGGTGGATTCAGGGATCGAGAACGCGCATTACTACGGCGTAAACTTTCAGCAGCAATGGGACTATGCGTTGGAAACGGATCCGGAGTTTCTGTTTATAACGGGTTGGAACGAATGGATCATGGGCCGGTTCGAGACGTGGCAGGGGTCTCCGAACGCGTTCCCGGATCAGTATAACGACGCGTATTCGCGCGATTGCGAACCTTCGAAGGGGGAGCTGAAGGATTTCTATTATTACCAGCTCGTTTCCAATATCCGCAAATTCAAGGGCAGCGGGAAGCCGGTGCGGCAAAAGGAAAAGCGGACCATCGATATCCAGGGCGATCCCGGTCAGTGGGACGACGTTTACGCCTACCGCCATTACACGAATAACACGCCGGAACGCAATGCATCGGGATTCGGCGGGCTGAAATATGAGAGCGATACGATGCGCAACGACATCACATGCGCAAAGGCGGCGTATGACGAGGAGACGATTTACTTTTATGTGGAAACGGCGGATCTGCTGACGCCGAAAAGCGATCCGGCATGGATGCGGCTGTTTATCGATACGGGGGCGGCGACCGCGGATTCTGCGGATTGGGAAGAATTCGAATATGTAATCAACCGCCTCAATCCCGACGATTCGGGCGCGTACCTTGAACGGAGCACGGGCGGATGGCATTGGGAGCAGGTCTGCCGGGTGCCGTATTCCGTACAGGGAAACGTTCTCCAGATTGCCGTGCCTAGAGAATCGCTCGGCCTTGCGGGAAGCCCTCTGAATTTTAATTTTAAATGGTCGGATCATATGCAGCCGCGGGATGGCATCGAAGGCGATATTCTGGACTTTTACCTGAGCGGGGATGCCGCGCCCGGAGGAAGATTCGCATTTCGTTTTACTACGGAGGAAATCGTTTATACGCCGAATGCGGCGGGCGCTTCGCTCTGGATCCTTTTTGCCGCGGGACTGTTTGCGGCGGCGGGCGCCGTTCTTTTTATCCGAAGGGGAAAAAGGCGGTGAAAATATGAAATTAAAGAAGCTTAAGCAGGAGTTTTCCGTTTGCAAAATGAAAAATACGACGCAGATCGATTGGACGGATGATTTTTGCTTCGTGGGGAAAACAGATCAGGAAATTTCACTCGTCTGCGCTTCGGACGCCGTACCGCAGGAGGTCCTGGCCTGCGAACCCGGCTGGAAAGCGTTTCGGATCGAAGGCGTGCTGGATTTTTCCTTGATCGGGGTCCTGTCGAAACTATCCGGAATCCTAGCGGAACG
>CABQCN010000061.1 GCA_902462635.1 uncultured Oscillospiraceae bacterium | reverse complement strand
CGGGATGCCGGAAATCGAGGTTTATGTTTCCAGAGGTCGCGAACATGTGGATATCATGCGAAACCTCGTCAGCGAACAATTTACGCCGGAATACGGCATTAAAGTAAATATCAATATGGTGGCGGGTTCTTCGGAGGGACTGATCATGCCGCGTTATGTTGCCGGTACCGCGCCGGATCTTGCGATATCGATCAGCCCGGGCAACGTTTTTGAATTTGCGATCAGGGGCGCGCTGCTGGATCTGAATCAGTTTGAATCGACGTCATACAACGGTGCGGAAGTAAAAGGTTTTTACGATTTATGGAAAGAGTCGTTCTATGATGCGGAATTCGTTCCTTACTTGTATCAGGATAATTATTACGGCTTCCCGGAGACGCAAAACTGGAGCGCTCTGTTCTACCGGACCGATATTTTTGAAAATCTGGGAATCGATCCCCCGGATACGTGGGACGATATTTATAACATTTTGCCGACGCTTACGAATAACGGATACGATTTCTGCTATAACTACGGCGTGGGCGCCTATACGCCGTTTCTTTACCAGTACGGCGGGGATTTCTATGATAAGAACGCCATGGTTTCCGGATTGAACACGGAGGCCGCATACGATGCGTTTATGGAATTCGCGGATCTTTATCTGCAGTATAACTTCGTTTACGCCGCAAACTTCTATATGCGTTTCAAATCAGGCGAGATGCCGATCGGAATCGCGGATCTGACATTTTATCAGCAGCTCAATTATTCCGCGCCGGAACTGAACGGCAAGTGGTCGATGGTACCCGTACCCGGACACAAGCGCGTGATCGACGGAGAAGAAGTGATCGACAGATCCAACAGCGGACTCGGAACATGCTGCATTATCATTAATAAAGATAAAGAGAGAGAACAAGATCGCCATTACGAGGAATCCTGGGCATTTTTACAATGGTGGCTGTCCGACAGCGTACAGACCGAATACGGCCGGGAGGTCGAAGCGACGTTCGGTGTGGCGTCGAGATGGAATCCCGCGAACAAGGTTGCGGCGCAGACGCTTCCTTATTCTCAGGAAGAACTGGATGTCATCAATGCGCAGTGGGAATGGCTGCGGGAGTCCCCGAATGCGATGGGAGGATATTATACTTCCAGGTATCTGCTTACCGCGCTGAATCAGACGGTAATCCAGGGCCTCAGCGGCAGAATTGCGCTGGAAGACGCCGTGAAAGAAATCAATAAAGAAATGCGGCGGAAACAGAATGAATTCGGCATTCCCGAAGATGGCTCTATCCTTTACACGCAGCGTGTAGAGGATTGAATGGGAGGGATGATTTGTGAGTAAGAATGAAGAGAGAAAAACGAAAGTAATCAAAACAAATACACCCGTTGCGCCCAAAAAAAGATTTTTCAATGTGGAGAAGAGATTCGGTTATACGCTGCATGAAATGTGGCGGCACAAGATGTCCTACGGACTGATGGCCCCGTTTTTCATCCTGTTTATCACCTTTTCTCTGATCCCGCTGTTGTGGTCCACGGGTCTCAGCTTTACATACTGGAATATCTTTGAGGATCCGAAGTGGACGGCGCTCCAGAACTACGTTTATTTATTTGTGGACGATACGCTGTTCCTGAAGGCGTTTACCAATACGCTGACATATGCCGTCATCGTCGGCCCTGTTTCCTATATCATGTCCTATTTCTTTGCCTGGTTTATCAACCAGGTACCCGACAAAGTCAGGCCGCTGTACGTATTGGCTTTTTACGCGCCGGCGCTTACGAGTTCGATTGCCATGTCGGTCGTTTGGGCGGTTATGTTCTCAAACGACAGCACCGGATATCTAAACTCCCTGTTGTTGAAAATGGGCCTGATTTATGAACCGATTCAATGGCTGCAGGACGTAAATTATATTATGCCGGTTATTATCATCGTGGCATTGTGGTCGAGCTTGAGTACCCAGTTCCTGGCGTTCGTCGCCGGATTCCGGGGCGTCGACCGGGAGCTGTACGACGCCGCATCGGTGGACGGCGTTACTTCTAGGTTTCAGAAACTGCTCTATGTCGATGTGCCGCAGACGATGCCGCAATTGCTTTTCTCCGCGGTCATTACGATTACCAGTTCCTTTACGGTAGGCGCTACGCTTGTGGCCCACCCGAGTCCGGAGGATGCTGCGTTAACGATCATGCTGCATCTGAGCGACTATTCCGGGACACGGTTTGAGGTTGGTTACGCGTCTGCGATTGCGGTCGTACTCTCCGTGATGATTCTGGGGATCGGGCGCGTCGCGTTTAAAGTCTTAGGCGAAAAGGAGTGATGATATGTTTCAAGTAGACGTTGATTATTTAAAAAAAGCAAAAAAACGCAAAGATCACGGCAAAACGGTCATATTGATATTCCTGACGCTTGCGGGACTCGTATCGCTGCTGCCGTTGGTTTATCTTATTTGCACCGCATTTAAACCGCCGGAAGAACTCTTCCTTTATCCGCCGACGTTTTTCGTAAAGAATCCGACGCTGCAGAATTTTAAAGATCTGACTGCAATCACGGCAAACAGTGTCGTTCCTTTTTCGAGATATTTATTTAATACCATATTGATTACGGTAGCGTACATTTTCTGTTTGGTTCTGATTCTGACGATGGCGTGCTATCCGCTTTCGAAGCATAAGTTTCCCGGCAGAAACGGCCTGATGAGCCTCGTTACGACTTCAATGATGTTCGTAGCCGCCGCGGCCGCGATTCCGTCGTATTTGATCATTACCTCTCTGGGAATCGACAATACCTATCTCGTATATATCATTCCCGGACTGGCGAATACGACATGTCTGTTCCTGATGAAGCAATTCTTGGACACGGTGCCGGACGATATCTTCGAAGCAGGTAAAATAGACGGCGCTTCCGAGTGGCAGCTCTATACGAAAATTGCGATTCCGCTTTTGAAAAACGCGCAGGCTACCGTTATCATCCTCACGTTCGGCGGAATCTGGGGGGATGCGGCCACCTCGACGACTTATATTTATAAAGAACAGCTGAGAACGCTGGGATTCTTTATGAATACGATCGGCGGCGGTATTGCGAGAACCGGTGCCGGCGCTGCGTCCGGCTTGATCATGACATTACCGAGCATCATCATTTTCATAATTCAGCAAAGCCGTGTTATGGATACGATGGCGCATTCGGGAATCAAATAAGGGAGGTTGAAGGCACATGAAATGTAAAAAGTTTATCAGTCTTCTCCTGTTATTTTCTCTGATCCTTTCCATAGGGATTCCCGTTTCGGCGCGGACGCCGTATGCGAATTATTATATTCAGGAAAAAGAAAAAACGGCGAAGCCGATTCCCGCTGCTTATGAAACGAGTACGGTAATAGATTTTCTTACGACAGAAACAGGAAAACTCAACAATCCGGAAGATATGTTTATCGATGGCGATGGGAAAATTTATGTTGCCGATACCGGCAACAACAGGATCGTTGTTTATGACAAAGATTATTCGTTCCTTTTTGAAATCAAAAGCGACGGCAATTACGCCGAGGGTGATCTTTCCGCATTGAAAGAGCCGAAGGGCGTTTATGTGGATCCGAACGACGGCGCGATTATCGTCGCCGATTCCGGAAATGCCAGAATCGTCGAATTTACGAAATACGGAAATCTTCGTTACTCATATCCGAAACCGGAAAGCGAGATCCTTTCGCAAAATTTTTCATACCAGCCGCTGAAGGTCACAAAGGATACGAGAGGCTTCATGTACGTTGCGAACAACGGCGACAGCAACGGAATCATGCAGCTGAATGCGAACGGTGAATTTATCAGTTATTATGGTACCAACAAAGTAAATCTTTCTTTCTGGGAATCTCTGTCGAAACTTTTATGGAGCCGGGAATCAAGATTGGGTACGGTCGTGACGCTGCCGTATACGTTTACGAATATTTATGCCAGCGACGACGGATATATGTACGCGACGACGACGACGGAAACGCCGCCCCAGGTCCGTAAAATCAACATCGGCGGATCGGATATTTTATATGGCGCATATGATTTCCGCGACAGAAGTATTACAGGATACAATTCCTATAATCAGGTATTCTGTGACGTTACGGTTGATAAATACAATAATATGCTGATCGTAGACAGAATGTACGGTAGAGTCTATGAATACGATGAGCGCGGAAATAATTTGTTCGCATTCGGAACAAGAGGAATCGGGTACGGCCAGCTTTCCTATCCGATCAGTATCGAAACGGATTACCGCGGCAGAGTATACGTCTTAAATAAAACAACAGGAAATATCACGGTATTTACCCCGACGGAGTTTGCGGATACCATCCATGAGGCGAACTCCCTGTATACGCAGGGAAGATATGATGAATCCATGAAGATTTGGGAACAGGTTATTGAAAAGAGCAATTACTATACGCTTGCTCTCGTCAATATCGGAAACATCATGCTGCGCCAAAACCGGAATAACGAAGCGATCGAAAATTTCTACGAAGCGGAAAATGCGACATATGCGTCGGAAGCGTTTGAAGAAATCAGATCGGACTTCCTGCGCGCGCATTTTTCTACGATCATTATCGTCGTCGTGGCGCTGCTGTTGGCCTGGGTGATCTGGACCGGAGTGCGAAGGGCCAGACGAAGAAAGTATGGTCCGCCGAAGGAACGGCATAACGTATTTACGGCGATTAAAGGCTTCTTTAAGCGGGTAACAGGCATCATGCGGCATCCGATCGACGGATTCGAAGGGATCCGTTATGAAAATCAGGGTTCTTATCTCGACATGTTCATCGTGATGATCTTGTATGCGCTGATCTCGGTTGCTTCTACTTATGCGATAAGCTTTATCTTCCGCGACGGAAGATCGCTCGACACCATCGAACCGATCAGTATTTTCTTCTTCGCGTTTGTGCCATGGATCGTAATCTGCGTCGTGAATTATGGCGTAACGACGATCATGTACGGAGAAGGGCGATTCCGCGATGTTATTATCGGCGGCGCCTATTGCCATGGGCCGAGGCTCCTGCTGATGCTGCCGCTGGCGCTTCTTACGCATCTTCTTACGCTGAACGAAAATTCCATCTATCAGATTATTGGTGTTTTTGTCTACATCTGGACGATATTGCTCGTGTATTTTTGTATCAAAGGTGTCCACGGATTCCATCCGGTTAAAGCATTCGTCGTATTTATACTTACGTTGGTCGGCGTAGCCGCTGTTTCCCTGCTTTTCCTGATCGTTTATGGACTTGCCGTGCAGATGTTTGATTTCATTATACAATTTGGTAAGGAGTTGAGTTATCTTGTTTAAGAAAAAGAATAAAAGCCAAGAACAAAACAATGAAACGCCTGTGAATGAATCAACATCCCGTGAGAAGTTGAAAAAGGTATTGAAGATCGCAATCCCCCTCGTATTAGTTTTTCTGCTCCTTTTTATCGTTCTGAAAGTCGCTTTCAGCAACGGGCATGATGTGATCTTTGGAAAAGAAGGCGTAGAAAGCAGCAGAGAGGTTGCCGCCACGGACACGTCGAAGGGCGTCAATGGTTTGATGCTTACCGATCAGGGCATGACCGTCGTTGCGGAAAACGACAATCTTGTACTCAGTTTTTCGAATAAAGAAAATCTTTTCCTGATCAAAGATAAAACGACCGGGGAGACATTCCGTTCTTATCCCGAGCCGATTTACGAGACGACGCTCGCGGAGGGCGCCTCTTCCGACCTGGCCGCGTATGACCTCTCGACCGAAACGGGACAATTCATTACTTCTCCCGTGTTTGTGGGCTATACGAAGTCCGGTATGGACAGCGGGTTCGTACTCGGCGTCAACCAGATGAAAACGGTAAAAACGGTTTATTTTATTGAAAACGGGATTCGGCTGCGTTATGAAATGCTGGAGCTTGAGCTGGAGTTTTCCGTCGAGATTACGATTGAGGGAAATGAACTGGTATACAGAATTCCCGTGAATGGGATCATTGAAAGAGAAGGGCTTGAAAATGAGCAGCAGGACAGACGTCCGCTTCTTACTTCTCTGAGCGTGCTGCCCTACTTGGGAGCGCACCGCAGCGGACAGGAAGGGTATTTTGTAACGCCGGACGGGGCAGGCGCGCTGACGCGGTTCGACGTTGCCAGAATTTCAAATTATAACGAATATTCCAAAAAGATTTATGGTTCGGATCTTACATTTGATAATTCGGATACGCCGGATTATAATAATCTGCTTCTCAGTATCGGCGCTTATGGCGTCGTTGAGAACAGAACGGAGGATGGCAGCGGAAATATCAATAAAATCGCAAATTCCATGTTCACCTCTTTTATTCAAGAAGGCGACTCTAATGCGGAGCTGAAAATTTCGAATCCCGGAATCAGGAGCCTGCCATTCTATGCGATCTATTTCCAGTATAACTACCGGAATTTCTATAAACTTCAGATTTCGAATTCCGGAACACAGTACGATATGGTCGTAAAGGATAAGCAGCTCGGCGATGTGGAGCAAAGGCTGGTCTTCAACGCCTCTGAGAAGGAAGAATTTTCCTATGTGGACGTAGCATCTACGGTGCGGGAAAAGCTTCTGGCGCAGTGGAAGGATCGTTATGGCATCGATCTTGCAATGGGCGGAAGCGGCGACGCGCCCGTATTGAATTTGAAAATGTTTATGGGGGCGAAAAATGTATTCGGCGGCGTACTCAATCAGGTAAAAACGATGACGGATTTTGAAGACGTCCAGAATATTTATAACGAACTCAGCGAAAAGGGTGCGTCTGATTTACGTCTTTCCCTGCTTGGCTGGCAAAAAGGCGGGTATTATTGGAATGCGACGTCGAAGCTGAAAGTAGACAGCGCTTATGGAGGCGCCGGCGGACTTGAAGATCTGAATCAATGGGCAAAAGATAAAAATATTACGCTTGTTTTGGATAACAACCTTTTGATTGTATACGGGACGCCTACCAACGGCGCGACATTCCGGAATTCTATCGTAAAAAGGGCGAATACGTTTTATCTGGATTATCTCCTGAGTACGACGTCCGGCGTGTATCAGTACAGTGATTTCTATGTGCTCAGCCCCGAATATTTCGATCAGGAAGTTCTGGATGACGTGATCAAGCGCCTCAAGAAGTATGGCGCTGCGAATGTGGATCTGCAGCAGATCGGCGACATGCTCTATTCGGATTACAGCGAAGAAAATCCCTTATATCGGGTGCAGGCCATCAGCCGATATGTAAAATGGCTTCAGGCTTATGGTGAAAACTTCGACAAAGTTTCGGTTTACAGCGGAAATTCTTATACGATCCCTTATATCGATACGATCATCGATATTCCGATTGAAAAGTCTTCCCATATCGTGCTGGACGAAGAAATTCCGTTTTTGCAGATCGTATATCACGGACTGGTAAATTATTATTCCGCTCCTGTAAACAATCAGGATGACGAAATCTTTTATACGCTCCGATCGATTGAGTACGGCGCGCTGATGTCTTATGAGCTGACGCAGGAAAAAACAAGTTTGCTGCGCTACACGTATTACAATAAATTATACCGCTCCGAATATTCAAATCTGAAGGATGAGATCGTAGCGCGTTATAACAACATTGCGGAGGCGGTAAAGCCGTTTATCGGTCTCGAAATCAAGGATCATTACAGAGT
>CABQCN010000060.1 GCA_902462635.1 uncultured Oscillospiraceae bacterium | reverse complement strand
GGCGAATTTTTACGCACCCTTCTGGCGGCCTATGCCCGTGTATCCGCCAACAGTAAGGCGCAGCTTCCTCCTTCTTCTTTTTTTCAGGACTTTTTTACAGCCCCTTTTATTTAGCGTACGCTTTGTCGTAATTCTACATATATCTTTACGTGCTGATAAATTCATGCTATAATAACCACCCAGATAAATCGGGATTTGAAAGGGAAACTATATGAAAAAAAGAATAAAAATCATTTGTGGTTTTCTTTTGATAATTGTTATGGCATTGGGGTTCGTATTGAATAAATGTACAAATACAAGCCATTACGAAAAGTCCAAGGAAGAAGCGACGCACTTTTTAGCAAAGAATGAAGCAGATTTAAAAGATATATTTGAAGATTTAATGTCAAAAGAACAAAATGATAGTGGTAAATATAAAGGGAAATTCTATATATATTATAAAACGGATTCAACGGAATATGTTAAATTAGACATAGATGCAAGAGGGATGCTCGGCGGTCAATATTGGGGTATTATTTATTGCCCAAACAATAATTTGATTCGCAATAATTCATCTGTTGAGATTTATGACGAAAGCAAAAATGGAACGGGTAATAATATCTTCATAAAAGAAAAAATTAAAGATAATTGGTATTTTTATTACGATGATTATGACGGAAAAGTTGATATAACTAAAATATATATTGACTAACAAATGCTAATTTGAAAACTACGATTTTATAAGTGGTTATTGCTACTCATAGGGCGTTAATAAAATTCTTCAAAACGCTTGAAAATAAAGGATTTATCGCAATGTGTCCGCCCTACCCCTATAAATGCAGCCGCATAGGAGGATTTATGGAGGTAAAACAAATATTATGATTATGGAAAGCAAATATCCAATATTCGAGTTTGATGATAACAAAGTTGCAAAATGAAATCCAATGTCTTTTGTAGACCAATCGTTTGAAACAGACAAATTAATTGTTACTTTTTTTCCTGAGGTTATGGATAAATTAGTAGACGAGGGCAAGATTACGCTTGAAAGAACGATTGGAGGGGTTTTCATACCATTATATAGAACCTTCAAGATATATATTTACAAATCCCGAAACTACTGAAAAAATCACAAAGTATTTAGAAAATAATTCGATTTCATATATTCGAGGATTGACTTGGACAACAGATGCCATATTCAGGGAAACTGCTGATAGAATAGGTTCACCACGATTACTTTAACCATCAGAATGTCACCAATGTCTTTTTGGATATTGCCAAGGGAACCACGGAACACTTCAGTGAAAACGATAAAGCGATTGCCGCTGATATGGTGAGAAAAGGCTATGCCGTTTCAAACGAGTCCGGACTTTCGGTAAATGCTCCGGTTTTCACTGCTGAGCAGCATCAAAGGCGGAAGGATATTTTTGCAAATGCGGCAGAACAGATTGCGAGCGAAGCCGAAACTATGATGGAGACGATAACGAAGATCATGAAAAATCACATCCCGGTACATCTGAAAACGCTTGCACATGATATGGCGTATCTCAGATTGTTCTAGGATGCCATATCGGCTCCCGTATCGATCCTGTATGCTCGAAAATACCTGTCGCCGTATAACGGGGATGGAATACTTCCGACAACCTATTGTGTCGTGCGGTAATTGAACAAATTTTTAGACAATGGTATTGCTGTTGATGTAAATATACGGTGCGGAAATATTTATTAAATTTGCTGCACCGTCTCAGCTGCGCCGCGCCTTTGATACCCGTTGTCATGCGGATTGCCGCTGGCAATTGCCTGCGGAGGAAACCGGCGGGATACAAGAAATGTGAAGAGTATGTAAAAAATATCTGTTTTAGATGCGCCGTAGTTAAATCTGTGTTATAATCAAATGTATTTTTCTGTTATTGTCTATTGCCGGAAAAGCGTCCCTGAGATGGTGAAAGAAAAATGCAGAGACATAGCACGAACGGGTTTTTCGTAAACGCAGCGGAATTTTTCGCAGACGTTCGTTCTTGGTTACTTTTTATAATTGATTGACTATAGAAACTGTGATGTAAGGAATAGTTGAAAAATGATTGCTTTTATGAATTTGTTTTTTATCCCCATGATAACCATGTATATTTATTATGCACGCAAAAAAGAAAAACTCGTTTTTTCATTTTCTTTTGCGGTAAAATATTGTATCGTTGCGGTTTTGGTATTTGTTTTTGCTAAAATACTCTCGCAATTGGTGAATCTGTTTTACCCGTTGGCACTTCCGCCGGATCAGGCGCCGTATACGCTGTTTGCGATCCCCGCTGCATGCATTCTTCCATTCCTTATTGAATTTGTCTGCAAATATGTTCATTTTAAGATAAAGGTAGAAGAAAATAAAGATGAAGAAGAATAAGAATAAAAAACGCAATTTTTTACCGATTGCCGCAATTTTATTTGGCATTGTGTTTATCCTTGCCGTCGTAATCTATGTCGCGACCAAATGGGTGGACGCAACTTATGATGTGGACTTTACGACATTGATTTATACGTTGCTGTCACCGCTGAAGGGGACGGGGGACAGCGTCGTGACAGCAGTACTGCAAGCTTGTCTGCCGCCGGTGTTTCTCTGTACCGGTATCTATGTGCTTGCCGCATTTGCAGTATGTCAATCCAGGGTGAGGGTATCGCTGACTGTGCGGTCTGGGCATAATACGGACCTGCTGAAATGGCTGCGGCGGATCGGCTCTGTGTTCTGTATCGTATCGCTGCTTGTATCCAGCTTATTTTGCGTTCGTGTGCTTGGTATCGACACCTGGCTGAAGAATAAAACCGAGGAAACGACCCTATATGAAGATTATTATATCGATCCGAACGCTGTGGGCATCACAGCGGATGGCGTGCCGAAAAATTTGATCTATATTTATCTGGAAAGCGCGGAAACCACCTATGCCTCTGTCGCGGAAGGTGGTGCGCAGGCAGTAAATTATATTCCGAACATGACGGCTCTTGCAAATGAAAATATTTCTTTTTCCGATAAAAACGGACTTGGCGGTTTTCATTCGCCGGCTGGAACCCGATGGGTGCGATTTTTGCGGCCACTTCGGGAGTGCCGTTTTCATTCCCGGTGGATGGAAATTCGATGAATTTATATGAAAATTTTGCCAGCGGCATCACTGCGCTGGGTGATATTTTAGAAAATAAAGGTTATCGGCAGGAATTTCTGTGCGGCTCGAACGCGGTATTCGGCGGAAGAAGGCAATATTTTACACAGCATGGGAATTATGAAATTTTTGACTATTTTACTGCGATTGAAAGAGGGTATATCGAATCTGACTATCTTGTATGGTGGGGATATGAAGATGCGATCCTATATGAAATCGCCAAAGATGAAGCACTTCGCCTTGCCTCCGAGGATGGGCCGTTCAATTTGACTTTTTTAACCGTGGATCAGCACCATACCGGCGGATATGTTTGTGAAAAATGCGGAAACGATTATGAGGAGCCATTGGGAAACGTGCTTGCCTGTTCCGACCGCTTGTTGATGGAGTTTATTGAATGGTGTAAACAGCAAGATTTTTACGAAGATACGGTGATTGTGATTTCAGGCGACCATCCGCGTATGGATACGATTTTTGTTGATGGCGTCGATTATGTAGACAGGACGGTATATAATTGTTTTGTCAATACAGACAAAACCGTTGCGCTGTCACAAAAAAACAGAGAATTTACCACAATGGACATGTTTCCAACCGTGTTATCCGCCATGGGCTTCGAGATCGAAGGCGACCGCCTTGGACTCGGAACGGATCTCTTCTCTTCCAGGCAAACTTTGGCGGAAGAACTCGGTTATTCGTATTTCCAGGAAGAATTATCGAGATCTTCATTGTATTACGTTACCCATTTTTCCTGATATTTTCTGGACTTATAATATTAAAAAGCTGTCTGGTACTCTGTAAGCGCAATCTGAAATTGTGAAAGCAAGGAAAGAAAGCTAGTCGCTTTGCTGTCCTGCGGGTATTTTCCCGCGGCCAGCAAGAGAAAACTGCATGCCAGTGAAAAAGCGACTCTTTCTTAGTGATCCATAGGAGACAGTACGCTTAAAAGCTCTTTCATAGAATCATCGTAAAAATAATAACGGTCTTTGCCATCCCTTTTTGCCGCGTACAGCGCCTGATCTGCGGCATGAAACAATGCATTGTAGTCCGCGCCGTTTTCGGGGAAAAGCGCGATTCCCATGCTTACCGAAATATCAAACGCCTGGTATTGGCTTTTTAAAGCGTGGAACACCTCTTGGGCAATGGACTCAGACGCTCCCTCATAATTTAAAAATAACAGAAATTCGTCGCCTCCCACCCTGGCGGCAATATCGCCGGGGCGGATGGTTTTTTTGATTTTTCCGGCAATTTGTATCAGAATCTGATCGCCGAACTGATGGCCGTACCGATCGTTGGCATTTTTAAAATGATCCAGGTCCAGCAGTATGATCGCGAACTTTTTCTCTTTCGTCAGGATCGCTTTTGCGATATATTCCATTGCAAACGTATGATTGTTTAATTTTGTCAGGGAGTCCTCTTCCGCCATCCTTTTCAGATGGTTCAGGCGCAGCTGCTCTTCGTGAACATCTACGAATTTTCCGATCACGCTTACAATTTCTCCCATATTATCCTCCCAGAGCGGCCGGGCGACGGCTTTATACCACCTGTCTTGTCCTTTCACATGCAGGCAATAAATCGCATGGATGATTGGATTGGTAGGATCCGCTTCGCGCAGGCGCTTCTTGATATCTAGATAATTCTCCCGAGAAAAGACTTTATGCATTGCTTCATTTTCCTCGGGATGTTCGAGCATCACATTCAGGCCAAGCTGGCGGGCGCCCCAATCCGATATGGTAAGCAAATCTGTCTGATAGCGGTATTCGAATTGTATTTCATTCGACATGGAAGCAAAAAACTGGTATTTTACCCGCTCCTGTTCCAGAAGGGTCAGCGTGCGGTCTGAAACCTGCCCGCTTGTAAACATCTGCGTGGATACGTCCCGGATTGTAGATTCGGAAACATTATTTAAAGAACGTGTTTTCAGCTCTTGCTCCAGATAAGGAGAGGCTTCTTTCAGACAGGTTAACAGAAGCGGATTGAACACGCCGCATTCTCCGTTTAAAATCATCTGCAGCGCGACTTCATGGGAAAACGCCGGTTTATATACGCGTACATTCGTTAGCGCGTCATAAACATCCGCAAGGGCGACGACTTGCGCCTCGATGGGGATCGCGTCGCCTTCCAGCCCGTCCGGATATCCCTTTCCGTTATACCGTTCGTGATGCCAGCGGCAGATGTTGCAGGCGATCAGTAGCAGTTCTTCCGGATGGCGCTGCAGGGCATCTTCCATGATCTGCGCGCCGATTGCGCTGTGGGTCTTCATAATTTCAAATTCCGCCGGCGTCAGACGCCCCGGTTTGTTCAGGATTTCTTCCGGTATGGAAATTTTACCGATGTCGTGCAGGGAAGATGCGTTTACGATCAGCGCGATCCGGGAAGCGGTGAGCGGATATTGGTCCGTGAGCTGCCGCAGCTGCCGCAGAAAAACTTCCGTAAGCGTGCGAATGTGCAGCACATGGCGCCCGGATTCACCGTTCCGGAATTCTACGATGTTGCTTAATATTTCAACCATCAGGAGATTGTTCTTTTCTTTCTCCGTGATTTGTTCGATGACCATATTCTCAAGCATTTTTTGCTTCTGGTAAAGCATGATGGTATTCCGGACGCGCCGCTGCACCGTTTTTTCTTCAAAAGGCCGGCTGATATAATCCGTAGCGCCCAGATCATAAGCATGATCGATATAGGTAGAGGACGTTTCCGCCGATATCGTAATTACGGGGATCCGAAGGATCCAGTCGTTTTTATTCATGACGGCGAGTACTTCGAATCCGTCCATTTTCGGCATAACGATATCAAGCAGAACGAGCGAAATGTCATTATGCTGTTGATAAAGAATGCGGACGCCCTCTTCTCCGTCCGCCGCCTCGATGATTTCGTAGTTTTCCGTCAGCATGTCCGCCAGCATCGCCCGGTTCATTTCCGTGTCGTCAATAATTAAAATCGTATTTTTCTTTTTCATTTCTATCGCTTTTCTTTTATAAAGTTGCCAATTCCCGTATGTTGCTGATTACCGTGTCATAATCTTTTTGTACCTGATCCGCCATCGCCGCTGTTTCCGGAGAAATCTTCCCGCCGCGCAGCGCTTCCGTCAGCGTATTTACAGACCGGTAAAGGGAAAGCAATCCTAGATTCATACAAATTCCTTTCAGGGAATGTGCCGCGCGGAACGCTTCCTCCGCCTTTTGCTCCGCAAGGAACCGGCGTAAATCTGCATAACAGTCGTCGTCCGGAAATTTCATCAGAAAACGCTTGATTCGTTCCTCTGTCCCCAGACGACGGAGCACTTCGCCGTAATCGGCTCCCATACGGAGATAACATTCTTCTGTCGTCATGATGCGCACCTTTCTGAACATTTTGTTCTTTTGCTTTGACTACGCATATTATTGTAACGCCGCCGCCGAAAAAAAGCAAACAAAATCGCTGCGTATACCGGTCGGCGAGTGAAATTTATTATAATTCGAAGTGTGGCGGCGCGACTTTCGTTATTTTGTTTTCTCTCCGTATACGAGGGCAAGTTCCCGGAGATATCCGTACGTGTAATCCTGCAGTTTTTTGTGCGCGATTCGGAAATATTCCGGATTGTCGCGCATCCCGGCGAGTTCGTTATTCGAAATCATTCTGATTCCGACCACGGGAATATTCAACGTCCGGCATACCGTATAGACCGCCGCGCTTTCCATATCTTCGCATACTTCACCGAGCTGCGTATGCAGCAGATCGATGCGGTCGGTTTCCCTGGAAAACAGATCCCCGGATCCGAGCCGGCCGCGCAAAAGGTTCCCGCAATACGGGACTTTCTCCGCAAGCCGGACAAGCTTCGGATCGCCCTCGAGAGGGCAGGATCCGGTTTCCCCCGGTACCCATTCGAGCGCATTGCTGCCTTGGCCTTTTTCTTTTGCCGGAGAACGCATGTCATTCATATAGACTGCGGATTCCCCGATCACGATATCTCCGATTCCCAATTCCCGGATATGCGCCCCCGCCGTTCCCTGATTGACAATACAATCCGGCCGGTACGTTCCGGCTCCCAGCATCGTTGCGATACAAGCGTGGAGAATCCCCATCCCGGTTTTCGAAATGATAATTTTTAACTGCTCGAGCGTCGTTTCGTAAAATGCATATCCGTTTTGCGCCGTCCGTTTCCCGCCCGGCAGCATTTCCGCCAGTAATTCGATTTCTTCTTCTACCGCTCCCTGTACGATCACCGTCCGCATTTTAACGAGCCTCCCATACGCATATGTTTGTCTGATTATATCATAAAACGCGGAGGTTTATCACCATGGAAAACCGGCAGCGGCCCGCTGTCCTATGGCCGCTGGAATCTGCCGCCGAATTCCGCCGGACAAACAGAAAAGATTGAATTTTGCGGCTCTGTGTGATATATTTCAATACGGTGTCAATATTACCGTCACGAGGTTGGATTTTCAATGAAAAAAGAATTTTTAATGGGAAATGAAGCGATCGGTCTGGGCGCGGTACACGCGGGCGCAGACGTCGTCT
>CABQCN010000059.1 GCA_902462635.1 uncultured Oscillospiraceae bacterium | reverse complement strand
TCGTAAACGTTTCATAATTTACGGCATACGGGAGTTTTTCGCTGATATAATAGGAAGCTTCCCGGGAATCGGCTATAGAAAGATATTGCGAGATCCGGTCGACGTATTCCTTCGTCAGCCTTCCGGTCCCCGGTTCTTTCATCGTAAAATATTCATGGCCGGTATCCAGCTCGGTGTCTATTACCGCCACTACCATGCCCGTGCCGTCCCCATACGTTCCGTCGTTGCCGACATATTCCAGAATATCGGCGGCAGCGTCCTTGCGCAGATCCGAAGAAACCGGCGAAGCGGCGGCGGAGTTCGGAGTCTTCATTTCGGAAGCTTCGCAGGGGGCGCCGAGATAGAGTCCGTCATAATCCAGAGAAGGAGCCTCTTCCAGAAGCTTCCGACACTGATCCAGCGTGATATAAATGCAGAAACCGTTCAGAACCGCCGTATACCGGTATGCAATCGCCAGATCGGTTTCCAGCAGCGCTTCGATCTCTTCCAGCAGCGCATTTTGCCTTGCAGTGAAAGACCGGTACAGATTCTGCCCTTCCGCGGTTTGTACAAATGTCCCGGTTCCCAGCCTTCTCGCCGCTTCATATTCAGAAAGTCCTTTGTCGTCAAACGTAATAATCACTGCGTATGTAGCGGAAGGATCCGCCGCCTCTTGTTCGTACGCCTCGATATAATCCTGCAGAAATACGGCGTTTGCCGTCTGCGGGATCCAAGAGGCAAGACACGAACAAAACACCATAAAAGAAACAAAGATCGCTGTCAACTTCTTTTTCATAAATTCCTCCCGTAAAATAATGGTTACATTTTTTCTACCACGCGCACCCCGATCAGATGCAGGGCGGATTTGATACAAATACATGCGGCTTCCGTAATCATCAGCCTGGCCTCGCGCAGGCCCGGTTCCGCCTTCAGAATGTTGCAGGTGTTGTAAAATTTATTGAACGCCTGGGCGAGATCCGTTACGAAACGCGTTACGCAGCAAGGTTCATATTTCGAGGCGGCATCCCGTACGGCTTCACCGTATGAATTGATCAGCTTCACGAGTTCAAATTCTTCGCTGCCTTCCGCCAGAGACAGGTTCGCGCCGCTGTAATCGACGCCGTTTTCCGCAGCCTTCCGCAGGATGCTCCGCCCTCTGGCATATGCGTACTGTACGTACGGACCCGATTCTCCTTCGAAATCCAGAATATCTTTCCACGTAAACACGATGTCTTTCTCTCTGCCGTTTTTGAGGAAAGAATATAAGATTGCGCCGACGCCGATTTTCTCTGCGACTTCCTCCAGATCATCTATATTTTTACTCGTAGGACTGTTTTCTATGACTTCTTTCGTTTTTTCGATCGACTCCCGCAGTACATCCTCCAAAAACACCACGTCTCCATGACGTGTCGAAAGCACTTTATCCGGGAAACGGACGTATCCGAACCCGACATGAACGCAATCCTTCGCCCATTCGCAGCCCATTTTCCCGAGAACAGCGAAAATCTGTTTGAAATGCAGCGCCTGCGGCGTGCCGACCACATAAATATTTTTATAGAAATCATAAGTCCGTTTTCGATAGATGGCCGCGGCAAGATCGCGCGTTGCGTAGATCGTAGTACCGTCCGATTTTAAAATGATACAAGGCGGGAGGGCGTCGTCTTCAAACCGGACGACCTGCGCGCCGTCGCTTTCTTCAAGCAGCTTCTGCTGTCGGAGGAGTTCCACAACCTCCGGCATTTTATCGGAATAAAAACTTTCGCCGGCATAAGAGTCGAACGTGATGTCCAGGAGGCGATAGATCCGATTGAACTCCTTCAGGCTTGCGTCCACGAAGAACTGCCAGAGCGTTCTGACTTCCGGATCCCCATCCTCCAGCTTTTTAAAATACATTCTGGCTTCTTCTTCCAGTTCGGGATGAAGCTCCGCTTCCGAATGGAACCTGACGTATATTTTTAAAAGTTCGTTGAGGGGATCTTTTTGGAGGGCTTCCCCGTCCCCCCAGCGTTTATACGCGCTGATGAGCTTGCCGAACTGCGTTCCCCAGTCTCCGATATGGTTGATCTTTACCGTATCATAACCGAGAAAAGCGTAAATACGCTCGATTGCGCTGCCAAGAGCGGTCGTGACGAGATGGCCGATGTGGAACGGTTTTGCAATGTTGGGCGATGAAAACTCTACGAGGACCCGTTTGCCCTTGCCTTCCTCTGTTTTCCCATAATCGCCGCCTTTTGCAAGAACCTCCGTAACGACGTTTTTTACCAGGACACCGCGCTTCAGGTAAAAATTCAAATATCCCCCGACGGCTTCCGTACGCAAAAATACTTCGCCGGACGCAGGGGATTCGGATACTTTTTTCTGAAGCTCTGCGGCAATGGCCGGCGGCGCCTTGCGAAACTGTTTCGCGAGGGTAAAACAGGGGAATGCGACGTCCCCCAGTTCCGGATTGGGCGGAACGGCCATCAGGCGCTGCGCTTGCTCCACTGTAATCTGATCCGTCTCCAGCGCGGAAACCACGGCTTCCGCGGCTGCTTTTTTATAATCCATTCCCGATTCCTTTCTCTTTCTTTACACTACAATATTTACGATTCTGCCCGGCACGGCAATGATTTTCCGCACCGTCCTGCCAGCAATCAACGCTTTGACCGCGTCGTTTTCCAAAGCAAACCGTTCCGTTTCTTCTTTTCCGTAGGAAGAAGGTACCATCAATTTCATTTTTACTTTGCCGCAAAGCTGCACGGCAATCTCTCTTTCTTCTTTCTCCATGGCTTTTTCATCAAAAGAAGGCCACGGTGACCGATAGATCGGCTGAGCGGAGAGCGCCTGCTGCTGCCAGATTTCTTCCGTAATATGCGGCGCCGCAGGATTCAGCAGCAGAAGCAGCATCCGAAGCTCCTCCCTGGTAACTTTTCCGCGCGCGTAAATTTCATTCACGAGAGACATCATCGCCGCGATCGCCGTATTGAATTTCATTTTTTCATAATCTTCGGAGACTTTTTTGATCGTCGCGTGTACTGCGGCTTTGAGTTCTTCCGAGATGGTTTCCTCCTCCGTCAGGAGATCCTGCAGCTTCCAGACTCTGTCGAGGAAGCGGTAACATCCCCGTGCGCCCTGCGTAGACCACGGAATCGCCTGATCGAACGCACCCATGAACATTTCGTAAACGCGGAACGCGTCTGCACCGATTTCGTTGATGATATCGTCCGGATTGATGACGTTTCCTCTTGACTTCGACATTTTCTCCCCGTTTTCCCCTAATATCATCCCATGGGAAGTCCGTTTGACATACGGTTCCGGACAAGAAACCGCGCCGATATCATACAGAAATTTATGCCAGAATCTCGAATACAGCAAATGAAGCGTCGTATGCTCCATTCCGCCGTTATACCAGTCTACCGGCAGCCAGTACGCCATCGCTTCTTTCGAGATGAACGCGCGGTCATTATGCGGATCGCAGTACCGGATAAAATACCAGGACGATCCCGCCCACTGCGGCATCGTATCCGTCTCCCGCTTTGCCGGCGCGCCGCAGCGCGGGCAAGTGGTATTTACCCACTCCGTTACGTTGATCAGCGGGGATTCGCCGCTGTCGGTCTGCATATAGTTGCGGATTTCCGGCAATCTGACCGGCAGCTCCTGCTCCGGTACCGGAACCCATCCGCAATGCGGACAGGATACGAGCGGAATCGGTTCTCCCCAATACCGCTGCCTGCTGAATACCCAGTCCCGCAGCTTGTAATTTACCTTCCGATGTCCGAAGCCCTGCTCTGCGATCCATTGTATGATCGTCTTTTTGGCGTCTGCCACGCTGAGCCCGTTCAGGAAATCAGAGTTCGTCAAAACGCCGCTTTCGATATCGGTATACGCTGCATTCTGCACATCGCCGCCTTTCACCACTTCCACGATCGGCAAGCCGAATTTTTTGGCAAATTCCCAGTCGCGCTCGTCATGTGCCGGAACGGCCATGATCGCGCCCGTACCGTATGAAATCAGTACGTAATCCGAAATCCAGATCGGGATTTCTTTATTATTGACAGGATTTACTGCTTTGATCCCCTTCAGCGGCACGCCCGTTTTTTCTTTCGCCAGCTCCGTTCTTTCGAAATCCGACTTTCTGGCGGCTTCCGCTTTATAGGCGAGTACTTCTTCATAATTTTCTATTTTATCCTTCAGCGCTTCGATGATCGGATGTTCCGGCGACACGACCATATAAGTCGCTCCGAACAGCGTGTCAGGGCGCGTGGTATAAACGGTAAGTTTGCCGTTTCCGGTATCATAGGCGGCCGGTACCGTAAAATCCACTTCCGCTCCTTCGCTCCTGCCGATCCAATTTTTCTGCTGTGTTTTGACTTTTTCAATAAATTCCACATCGTCCAGCCCATCCAGGAGTTTCTGGGCATAATCCGTGATTCTGAGCATCCACTGGGATTTTACGCGGCGTACGACTTCTCCGCCGCACCGCTCGCAGACGCCGTTTACCACTTCTTCATTGGCAAGGCCGACTTTGCATTCCGTGCACCAGTTGATGGGGACTTCCGCTTTATAAGCCAACCCCTTTTCAAATAATTTCAGGAAAATCCACTGGGTCCATTTATAATACGCCGGATCCGTCGTATTGATTTCCCGCGACCAGTCAAAGGAAAAACCGATGCGTTTGAGCTGTTCTTTAAAATGCTTGACGTTTTTTGCCGTAACATCCGCCGGATGCACTTTATTCTTGATCGCATAATTCTCGGCAGGAAGGCCGAATGCGTCCCATCCGATCGGGAACAGCACGTTATACCCTTCCATTCTGCGTTTTCTGGCGATAATGTCCATCGCGGTATTGGACCGCGGGTGTCCGACGTGAAGTCCGTTTCCCGACGGATACGGAAACTCAATCAAACCATAGAATTTCTTTTTATTTTTATCGATCGCCGCGGTGAACGCATTGTCTTCTTCCCAAATTTTCTGCCATTTTGCCTCGATCTCGGCCGGTTTATATTCAAATATCTTTTCTTTCACCGTCATTCCCTCCTGTCCGTCAAATCCACATACGGCTGTTTGCTGCCTACATTTTTATACGCCGGCCTGATGATCCGGTTGCTGACCGCCAGTTCCTCCAGCCGGTGCGCGCTCCATCCCGCGATTCTGGAAATTGCAAAAATCGGCGTAAATAACTCTTTCGGGATATTTAACATAGTATATACCAATCCGGAATAGAAATCCACATTCGCGCACATGACTTTCGAGGAATTTTTAAATTCTTCAAATGCCGCGGGAGCCAGTTCTTCCACCGTTTTATAAAATTCAAATTCTTCTTCCCAATCTCCCCCGAGCGCCGCTGCAAGCTCTTCCGCTTTTCTTTTCAGCAGTTTTGCCCTTGGATCGGATTTTGTATACACCGCGTGGCCGATCCCGTAAATCAGGCCGGAACGGTCATACGCTTCCTTGTTGAGCAGACGGATCAGATAATCCTTGATGGCGCCCTTATCCCGCCGGTCCGGAACGTGCGCTTTGATATCTTCCATCATATCCATCACTTTCAGGTTTGCGCCGCCGTGTTTCGGCCCTTTTAAAGCGCCGATTGCCGCGGCTACCGCGGAATACGTATCGGTGCCGGTCGATGTCACGACGTGCACGGTAAAAGAGGAATTGTTGCCGCCCCCGTGCTCCGCGTGCAATACGAGCGCAAGATCCAGCACCTCAGCCTCCAGCCTCGTATATTTGCTGTCCGGCCGGATCATCTGCAGCAGATTTTCCGAGGTCGAGAGTCCTTTCTGCGGGTTATGGATATAAAGGCTTTTGTCATAATAATAATGGCTTCTCGCTTGATACGCATACGCCGTCATCGTCGGCATCTGCGCAATCAGCCGGATGCACTGCCGGAGTACGTTTTCGTAAGAAAGATCGTCCGGATTGCTGTCATAAGAATAAGAAGCCAGCGCGCAGCGCGCCAGCTTATTCATAATATTATTGCTGGGGGCTTTCATAATCATATCTTCTGCGAATCCATCGGGCAGTTTTCTGCAGTCATCCAATATCGCCTTGAATTCTTCCATCTGCCGTTCGTTCGGAAGTCTGCCGGTGATGAGAAGATACGCGGTTTCTTCGAAGCCGAAGCGGCGGTCTTTCTCAAACCCATCCACAAGATGCTCGATACTGATTCCCCGGTATAAAAGTTTGCCGTCGATCGGTACTTTTTCATTTTCCTCGATGATATACGCGCGCACGTCGCCGATACTGGTAAGTCCTACCAATACGCCGGTACTGTCCGCATTTCTGAGTCCCCGTTTGACATTGTATTTTTCATACAACGCCGGATCGAAAGAATCCTCGGCAACGGCTGTTTCGGACATGTTGCGGATAAAATCCCGATATTGGTCAAAGATCGAATCACAGTTCTGATGATACATAACCTGTTCCTCCAAAATAAGATACGAAAAGCCATTATACCCTTACAGATATAATGGCTTATTGTAATTCAATCATACGGATTCTGTCAATTATTTCTTAATCTTCTTCTTCGCTCATATGATGCTTGGATTCTTCAATGATCTTCTGCGCAATATTTTCGGGAACTTCTTCATAACGGGCAAATTCGGTGGTAAAAGATCCCCGCGCCTGCGTCATGGAACGAAGATCCGTTGCGTATTTGAACAGCTCCGCGTACGGTACTTCCGCGACGACTTCCTGCATCCCGTTCTCCAGCGGGTTCATGCCGAGTACGCGGCCTCTGCGTTTATTCAGGTCGCCGATCACGTCTCCCATGTAACGGTCCGGGATATAGACGTTTACGCTGAACACAGGCTCCAGAAGCGCCGGAGACGCCTGTTTCATCCCTGCTTTGAATGCGATCTTCGCCGCGGATACGAATGCGACTTCCTTGGAATCCACGGGGTGATATTTGCCATCTACGAGCGTTGCTTTTAAATGTACTACGGGATACCCCGCGAGTGCGCCTTTGCGTACGCTTTCCTGCAGTCCCTTTTCCACGGAAGGGAAAAACTGCCGCGGCACCGCGCCGCCGAATACTTTTTCACAGAATTCCAAGTCTTCTTTCTCCCCCGGTTCAAATTCGATCACGACTTTGCCGTATTGACCGGCGCCGCCGGACTGCTTTTTGTGGAGGCCCTCCGCCGATACCTTCTTGCGGATCGTCTCTCTGTACGGAACCTTGGGATCCTCAAGCTGCACGGAAACGCCGTACCGGTTCTTTAATTTGTTGACGATCGTATCGATGTGCTGGTCGCCGAGGCCCGAAATCAGCATCTGTCCCGTTTCCGAATTTTGATAAAAATGGATCACCGGATCCTCGTCTCTCAGCTTTCCGAGGCTGGTGCTGATTTTTTCTTCGTCGCCTCTCGACTTGGGCGCGATGCCGAGCGTCAGTTGCGGCTTTGGGAAAACCGTAGGCGCCAGTATAATGGGATTCGTTTTCGATCCCAGCGTGTCGTTCGTCGTGGTTACATTCAGTTTTGCGACGGCGCCGAGGTCGCCGCAAACCAGCTCTTTGACCGGAATCTGCTTTTTGCCGCGCAATACGAAGATCTGTGTGATCCGTTCATCCGCGCCTTTGTTGGCATTATATAAAACGGTGTCGGGCTTCATCGTGCCGGAGCAAACCCGGAACAGAGACAAGCGGCCTACAAAAGGATCGGCGATCGTTTT
>CABQCN010000058.1 GCA_902462635.1 uncultured Oscillospiraceae bacterium | reverse complement strand
ATGGAAGAAAACAATTTTGCCGGGTATGAGCAGGCGCGCCTCTTTGCCTACCCGCTTACCGTGTGTACGGTCGACCAGATTCTGCGTTTTATTTTTAAAGCGAACGGCACGGAAATTTACGCTTCCGTATTGGCCGGGGCAAAGCTCGTGATTGACGAGATTCAGGCGTATTCTCCGGATCTTTTGGGCAACATCCTGTATGCGCTTTCTGTCATTACGAAACTCGGCGGAAAATTTGCGGTGGTCACCGCGACCTTCCCGAAATGTCTGTACGGTCTGATGAAAAAATACGGAATCGACGCCGCGCGCCCGGAGAAAGCATTTCATTCCCCGATCACGAAACGCCACCGGATCAAACTGCTGGATGTGTTTCCGATTGCGGAGATGGCAGTGCAGGCGGCTGCGCGCAAGGTTCTGGTGATCTGCAATACCGTAAGGAGCGCGCAGCAGCTTTATGAGCAGCTGGCGGCATACGGCAAGGTGCATTTGCTCCATTCGATGTATCTCCGAAAAGACAGGAAAATTTTAGAGCAGCAGATTCTGGCCTTTGCGCCGAACCGGAAAGAGCGGCCGCAGGAACCCGGTATTTGGATTTCTACGCAGATCGTAGAAGCGAGCCTCGATATCGACTTTGATATTTTATATACGGAAGCAAGCATGATCGATTCGCTGCTGCAGCGGATGGGGCGTATTTACCGCGGCCGTTTTTACGATCTCGGGGAAGAACCGAATGTCTATATCATCGACCGCTATCATGCGATTCTGGACGGGGAAATTTACGATTATACGCTGGAGGCCCTGCGCGCTTATGATGGAATGCTGCTGGAAGAAAGCGATGAAAGAGATCTGAAAACGGAGCTGATTGATCTCGTTTATGACGAAACACGCAATGAAAGGATTCTGCAATCGAAATATTACCGAAAAATCAAAGAACGCCTGAAATACCTGCGGGATCTGGGGATGTATGCATTGGACGAGAACGGAATTTCTGAAAAATTCCGCGATATCGATTCCATTACGGTAATGCCGCGCAGTATTTACAAGATGCTTTGCGACAATAAGAAGCTTCCGGAGTGGAAGCAAATTCTCTGCGATCGGAACAACTCCTATCAGGAGCGGCTGAAGGCAAAGGAGCGGATTCTGGATTATACGGTTTCGATTACATTTTACCAGAAACTGCCGTATGAAAACCATACGGACGAAGTACTTTTTAAAGAATGCGGCGTATCTCTCCTTGATTGCCCGTATGATTTTACGGAAGAACAGTGCTGTGGGCTGGGCTTGATCCGCAAAAAGGCGGAAAGCAAGGAAGTGGATCTGATTTGGTAAAATTTTTATGCGTCAGAAAGGCGGCGTTGTAAAATGGAGCGCAGTATTACGGGGACAATGGTGGAATATTATTTTGTATGCAAAAGGAAGCTTTATTATTTTGCAAAGGATTTAACGATGGAACAGGAAAACGAATCGGTTCTTCGGGGAAAAGTATTGGATGAAAACAGTTATGAAAGAGAGGAAAAACATATTGCAATCGATGGGGTGATCGCAATCGATTTTATCCGTGATAGGCGGATTTTACATGAAGTGAAAAAGAGCCGCGCGATTGAAAAAGCAGCGATCTGGCAATTAAAATATTACATTTGGTATTTAGAACAAAAGGGTATTTCCGATTTGCGGGGTCAGATTGACTATCCGCTGCTTAGGCAGACTGTGGATGTGGAACTTACGGAAAACGACCGGACGGCACTTCAGACTATTATTGCGGAAATTCCTTCTATCTGCGCGGATAAAATTCCTATGCGGGATCCTTCCGTTTCTTATTGCCGCAAATGTTCTTATTATGATCTTTGTTTTATTTGAAAGGGGTGAGGTATGAAAAAATCGATTTATGTTTATACGGACGGACAGCTGAACCGAAAGGACCATACGCTCCGGTTTACGACGTATGAAAATGAAAAAAAAGACATCCCCATTGAGATGATTTCCGATATTTACATCATGTCGAATATGACTTTAAATACGGCCATATTAAATTTGATTTCCCAATACGGAATCGTGCTGCATTTTTTTAATTATTATCATTTTTATACGGGAAGTTTTTATCCCAAAGAAAATCTTGTTTCGGGGGAGCTTCTGGTCAAACAAGCCGAGACGTATTCGGCTCCGGAAAAACGGTTGCTTCTTGCGAGGCGCTTTGTTACAGGCGCTGCCGACAATATGTACCGCAACCTGCGATATTACAACGGCCGCGGCAAAGATTTACAATCTGCGATGAATGAAATTGTTTCTTTAAAGCGTGAAATCGAACGAGCGGAAACGGTTCCTGCCTTAATGGGAATCGAGGGAAATATTCATAAGGTTTATTATGCTTCTTTTCCTGTCATCATCAATCAAGATATAGAATTTGAAAGACGTGTGAAGAGACCTCCCGATAATGTTGTCAATACGCTGATTTCTTTTATCAACAGTTTGATTTACACTCGGGTGCTAAGTGAAATTTACCGAACCCAGCTGAATCCGTGCATCAGCTATTTGCATGAACCGGGCACAAAACGCTTTTCCCTAAGTCTTGATCTTGCAGAAATATTCAAACCGCTGATTGGAGACAGAATGATTTTCTCATTGCTGAACCGAAAACAGATTACGGAAAATAGTTTTACGAAAGATATGAATTATCTGCAGCTGAAGAAAGATGCTTCTCAGCTGATCATAACGGAATTCGATGAACGGCTGAAAAAGACGATCCGCCATAAAGATTTATCGAAAAATGTTTCTTATCAATACCTGATTCGTTTAGAATGTTATAAACTTATAAAACATCTTATGGATGAAAAAGCGTATGATCCTTTTGTAATTTGGTGGTGAGAGCATGTATATTATCCTTACTTACGATATTTCTACCGAGGGAAATGGTGCAAAAATCCTCCGCAATGTTTTTAAAACATGTAAGAAATATCTTTATCATATACAATTTTCCGTTTTTGAAGGCGAAGTTTCCCCATCCCAGTTTATGGCATTCTCTTTGGAATTAAAAAAATGGATTCGCCCGGATCGTGATTCTGTGATTATTTTCCAGACGCGGCAGGAAAAATGGCTGCAAAAAGATTTTATTGGCAAGAAAGAGGATACGACATCAAACATATTGTAATATCAGATATTTTGTCGACCTCCGATCATGCGAAAACGCCAGCCCCTCGACAAATTAGCGGTTTACGTTTATAATAAAAGAAATTGTTTATAAAAACAGGCGCTCATAACTGCATGAAAACGTGTTTTTATAAGCAAATAATTGAGGTCGACAGAAAACGTGTGTTTTTTGTTTCTGTTATGGGCCTAAAATCAAAGCGGGTGCTAATCTAAACATATTGGAATGTAAACGCTTAATTGTGACAACAGTGTTGTCACTTTTTGATCCGTGCTAATCTAAACATATTGGAATGTAAACTTTCCCCGCTATCGTGGTTCACATAAATTGAAACTTTGTGCTAATCTAAACATATTGGAATGTAAACAAATTTCTTTCATATTACAAACCCTCCATTCGTAACGTGCTAATCTAAACATATTGGAATGTAAACACAGAGACACAAAGGCCAAGAAAAACCTTATAAAAAGTGCTAATCTAAACATATTGGAATGTAAACAAAAAATAATCAGAACTATTCATTTTAAACCTCCTTGAGTGCTAATCTAAACATATTGGAATGTAAACTTTCAAATTTCGAAGGATTATAACAAACACGCACGCCGTGCTAATCTAAACATATTGGAATGTAAACATAGAAACACTAATAAAATTTGCAAACTTTTATGACAGTGCTAATCTAAACATATTGGAATGTAAACATGTTACCTCGCAAATAATTAATCAAAGCCTTTTCAGTGCTAATCTAAACATATTGGAATGTAAACACTAGAAGTATCGGCAATCATTAAGACCGATAGATCAGTGCTAATCTAAACATATTGGAATGTAAACACGAGCGGCAAAGCTATAAGCATACAAACTAATAGCGGTGCTAATCTAAACATATTGGAATGTAAACATTTACAACAGCGATAGCCTGATCATGATCAACAGCAGTGCTAATCTAAACATATTGGAATGTAAACTGATAATTGTGTCATCAGTGATGACACAATTTCTTGTGCTAATCTAAACATATTGGAATGTAAACAAAGGATATACTATGCTCGTTATTTCTAAAGTTTTTGGTGCTAATCTAAACATATTGGAATGTAAACAATCCGTTGTTTCCGCAGCAGATCGATACCGTATCCGGTGCTAATCTAAACATATTGGAATGTAAACGCATAGTTATTTAACGTATACGTATAGTATTGTTTGTGCTAATCTAAACATATTGGAATGTAAACGAAAGTATAAAATATATCCGCATCGTACAAAGTCAAGTGCTAATCTAAACATATTGGAATGTAAACACGAATGGAGTTTTTACGCATATCGCTATACAGGCTGTGCTAATCTAAACATATTGGAATGTAAACGCGTACGAATCCATGTGAAAAAAATGTGTAAGGTTTGTGCTAATCTAAACATATTGGAATGTAAACAATTTTGTTTACTGGGCACCTGTGGATAACGCGCGGAGTGCTAATCTATACATATTGGAATGTAAACACGCCCAAGCCAACCAAAGGGACAGCAATTAAAGTACGTGCTAATCTAAACATATTGAAATGTAAACGCCTCCGGGGTTTCAATCTGGGTTTTGCCATCGTCGGTATGAATCTAAACACATTGGAATGTAAATCACACGTAGGGAAAGCCCAAATGCTTTTTCGCCTCGGCAATTGTGAATCTAACCATAATTGGAAAATTTTACAGTAAATGCCGCACCGGAAGAGACAGGATGCGAAGCAATCCGTAGATTACCCGTCTCGGCAGGGAAAAATGTCCCGGCGTATATTCCGCGCCATAAGCGTATTTGCCGTTTCGCCGCATACAACGGCTCTGTGCCATGTATTTTGCGGCGTTTTCCCGCAGATGAAGATTTAACGCGGGGCAGTCGACGGCAAGCATGAGCTCCGTGTCCAGATAGGTACTGCGCATATCCATATTGAAAGAACCGATGACACTCAGGCGCCGGCCGATCAGGAGCGCTTTTGTATGGGCGGACTGCGTCCCGGAAAATTCATATACGGCAGCGCCCGTATTCCATACGTTTTTCTTATGATTCATATAATCGGAACAGCCGAATGGATTGGCGCCGTTTTCAATCGCATTGATGATGATTTTCACATTGCCGGCACTTTCGCAGACTGCGGAAAGATCACGGTACATTGCTTTACCGCAGATGATATACGGCGTCTGGATAATGATATCGCTCCCCGCGGACATCAAAGAAATGAGCGAAGCCCATAATCGCGGCTCCCTGCTTTTGGCGTCGTTCGGATTTGATAACAAAGTGATTCGGTTGGCCGGGACCGTAACGGCAGCCCAATCCGGTTCGGAATATGCTTCCGGGTAAAATGTCCGCAGTTCCGGATAACGGTTTTTTAATTTTTCGGCGGCTTTCGCAAGACGCGCGCTGCGGCGGGGAACGCGGCATCGTTTACAGCAGGAAAGGTCCCACAGAGAATCAAAATAGGAACGCAGCTGCGCCAATGAATTCCGGAGAGCCGGTTCTGTCTGATAAACGAGCAGCTCGCGGTCAAAATTCGGTTTGCTCCCGTAATCACCCAGAAACCGATCGTCGGTATTCCGTCCGCCCAACAGGTAAGCGGTGTCATCGGCGATAAGATATTTATCGTGCAGACGGTATTGCGCTTTCCACGGCATCAGCAGATGGATCGGGTTATATCTCCGGATTTCGATATTCGGATGAGAGATGAGGACTTTGAAAAACAGGCTGGCCGGGAAATGGAACATTGCGGTCGCCGCGTCGATTACGATCCGCACTTTGACGCCTCTGCCGGCAGCGTCAAGCAAAGCGGCCATAACATCCCTGCCGCTCGTATCATCCCGGAACTCAAACGTAGAATACTCGATTTGCCGCTGCGCGTTTTCGATCAGGCACAGGCGCCAGAGCAGCGCATCCGTATTGTCGTCGACACAAGCGATGCGCTCCGTGCCTTCCGTATCGAAACAGCAGTCTTGCGGCGAAACCGCCGCGGAACCCTTTTTGTGCCGGAGCGCGGGCAGCAGCGCGCCAAGCAGCAGATAAATGCCAAACGCGCCCAGCGCCGGAGGGATGAATTTCAAACAAAACGTTTTGATCATAATGTTTCTACTTTCTTGTTTTTCCCGAAATACGCTTGAATATATGAGACGAAAGAAATCGCCATAAATAAAGCGCACAGACCGATCAGCACGGATACGCCCCAGGCGGGCATGGTGGGAAAAAGAACGAGCGTAATCATACTGAAAAACAATACGGTGGTGCAGATTTTACCGGACATCAGCGCGCCGGGCAGCATCTGTCCCTTCCGCAGGTACCAGCAGCCCATTACGAGCTGAAACCCTTCCTTCAAGGCAAAAAAACCGAACAGCCACCATAATACGGGCTGGCGGGTGGCGATGCAAAGCAGCATGACGCCCTGTGTCGCCTTATCGGCGACAGGATCGAGCACCTTGCCGAGATTGGAAATCTGGTCGAAGTGCCTGGCGATCAGGCCGTCGAACAGATCCGTGATGCAGGAAAGCGCCAAAATTCCGCCGGAAAGGATATATTCCTTCGTCGTATCCGCATTTATGTAGATCACGGCGTAAATAGGGATCAGCAGCAGGCGGAACAGGCTCAGGACGTTCGGGACCGTAATGATCCGCTCGGCTTTCCGCTTTTTATCGGCAAGAAAAGTGCGAAGATATGCATCGATTTCGCGGACGGTTTGGGGGAGGCGTCCGGGAAAGCGTACGCCGAATTCTTTCTCCAAATTACAGAGGAGTTCCGCCTCCTGTGCTTTGTCGAATTGCAGATTTTGGAACAGATCCGTCTGTTCCGTAATGGGGACAGGCGGCTTCTTCCCTTGTTTCGTAAATATTTCCGTAATATTGCGTATGACAGCATCCATTGTATGATCCATTCGAAATCCTTTCCACAGTTATTTCCATCCCGCGTCGCGGCGGTATTTATAACGTCTCCACATGTTTTTGATCTTGTCTGTAAAATCGCGTCCGAAGAATAATAGGATATTGGCCAGCGCCACCACGATCACGATTTTCATCCGCCATGATCCCACGATCAGCATGAATATAAAATATGCGGCATCGAAGAACGCCAGATATTTTACCTTGACCGGAATCAAAAAGAACAGCATAATCTGAAAATTCGGATAAATCAATGCAAATGCGAAAAACAGCGACAGATTGAGATATTCGTTTGCCGCATAGCCCGTGATCAACCCGGCCGCGATCGTACCAAGCATTCCGCACAGGTAAAAAATATTGAAACGGAAGGAACCCCACTGATTCTCCAAGGCGCTGCCGATCAGCCAGTAGAAATACAGTGAAAATACGATAAATACAATACTGGAGTCCGGCGGGATGAAAATAAAAGTCAGGATCCGCCAGATCTGGCCCTGAAAAATCGCCGCCCGGTCGAACGCCAGATAAGAAGAAAAGCTGATGCCTTTCGCCGCCGCGAGATAGAGATCCAGCAGGAAAACCGTGGCC
>CABQCN010000057.1 GCA_902462635.1 uncultured Oscillospiraceae bacterium | reverse complement strand
CGGATCGGTCTTAAACTGGATCGTGAAACAGATTCGTAATCTGTTGCGACTAATCGGAAATTTGGAGAAGGCACGCGATGAACCTAAAACAACGGGCAAATCAGTTGAAGACGGATATCCCGGCACTTTTTTTGTGCTTAAAAAGTAAAGACACGCCGTGTATTTCCAAAATCTTTGCAGGCGTAACGGTAGCCTATGCGCTTTCGCCCATAGATCTGATCCCTGATTTTATTCCGTTTCTCGGCTATCTCGATGACGTAATCCTTCTGCCGGCCTTGATTGCGCTTACCATACGTTTTATTCCGAAAGATACGTTTGCGCATTACCGGAAAGAAGCGGAAGGCCTGTGGACCGACGGAAAGCCTAAGAAGTGGTATTACGCCGTTCCGGTCCTCGTAATCTGGCTTTTGATTTTGTGGCTGATTATTAAAGCTATTTTTCTGTGAGCAGTTTGCGCGGTGAAAACCAGCCTCATAATTCATTTAAAAATTTACACTGTTTTGATAAAAAACGGATTGCTTTTTCCGCGGTATTTTTTTATCATAAAAGCGTGCCATGACAGTGGCAGGCAAGGAGTGAATGACAATAGAGACTTTAAGGGAAAAACAAGGATACCTCTGCGATATGGACGGCGTGCTCTACCACGGAAACCGTCTCCTTCCGGGCGTCAAAGAATTTGTCGCGTGGCTCTACAAAGAAGAAAAGAAATTTCTGTTCCTGACGAATGGCAGCGGCTATTCGCCCAAGGATCTGCAGATGAAACTGCGCCGCATGGGACTCGACGTCGATGAAAGCCATTTTTATACGAGCGCGCTGGCCACGGCGAAATTCCTCAGTTCGCAGAACCCGGGCTGCAGCGCGTTCGTGATCGGGGAGCCGGGATTGTTCAACGCGCTGCACGACGCGGGAATTACCATCAATACGGTAGATCCGGATTATGTCATCGTGGGAGAAACCAACAATTATAATTATGACAGCATCTGCCGCGCGGTTCATCACGTATTTAACGGCGCCAAGCTGATCGGGACGAATACCGATATTACGGCGCCGCTGGAAAACGGCATCGTACCGGCCTGCCGGGCTTTGATTTCCCCGATCGAAATGGCCACCGGGAAATCCGCTTATTACGTAGGAAAACCGAATCCGCTGATGATGCGTACCGGACTGAAGATGCTCGGCGTACATTCGCAGGACGCCGCCATCATCGGCGACAGGATGGATACCGATATCATTGCCGGAATCGAAAGCGGACTCGATACCGTACTCGTACTGACGGGGGTTACGTCGCGGGAGACGATGCAGCAATATCCGTACCGGCCCAGGCTCGTCCTGGAAAACGTCGGCGAAATTCCCCGGCTTTAATACGGAAGCATCCGTTGCTTTTTCCTGCGGATTCCGATAAAATGGTCTCGTTTGTAAAGTACTGAGGACGGAGGCCTTTTCATGACGCTGAAAGAGAAAATGGCAAGCGGTGAAATTTATTTTTGTGCGGAGCCGGAATTGCTGGCCGAACAGGAAAAATGTCTTGAAAAACTATATGATTTTAACCAGACGCGCCCATCGGAACGGGAGAAGCGCGCTCGGATTCTGAGAGAACTGCTCGGTTCGGTAGGGGAAGGCTGTTATATCGAACCGCCTTTTCATGCCAATTGGGGAAGAAACACGCATTTTGGCAGCCATGTTTATGCCAATTTCAATCTTACGCTCGTAGATGATACGGATATTTATGTCGGAGATTTTGTGATGTTCGGACCGAACGTTACGGTGGCGACGGCGGGGCATCCGGTCAATCCGGAGCTGCGCCGGAAAACGGCGCAATTCAATATTCCGGTAAAGATCGGGAATAACGTCTGGATCGGCGCGGGTGCGATCCTTTTGCCGGGCGTTTGCATCGGCGAAAATTCTGTGATCGGCGCCGGTAGCGTCGTTACGAAAGATATCCCCTCCAATGTCGTCGCGGTCGGGAATCCCTGCCGCATCTTGCGGGAAATCGGGGCGCATGACGATATTTATTATTATAAAGACCGGAAGATCGGGAGGGAATGAGGGAACCTCATGCTGGACGCGGATATCAGGGAGCCGCTTTTTCTGTATCTGGAAACGCTTTACGGAAAAGTGCGGATTTTTGAAGAAAAAAATATCGGAAAATCGCGGGCGGATGTGATCGCGGTAACGGACGGGGAACTGATCGGCCTCGAGATCAAAAGCGATGGCGATTCATATGCGCGTTTAAAAAGGCAGGTCTGCGATTATAACCGGTATTGCGGCAGAAATTATATCGTTGTCGGCGCGCGCCATAAAATCCACGCGAAAGAACATATTCCGGAATTTTGGGGCATCCTCGTCATCGCGCGTGACCCGGACACCAAAATACCCCGGATCGAGGAACAAAAAGCGGCGGCGCCGAATCCGAAGGCCGCGCTCAACTGGCAGCTCAGCCTGCTCTGGCGGAATGAACTAGCGCATATTTTACAGCGAAACGAACTGCCGAAATATGCGAATAAAAACAAATCCTTCATTTGTGAAAAGCTTATAGAAAAAGTTCCGGCGCAGACGTTGCTGCTCCAAATGACGGATGAAATTTTCGAACGAGATTATACCGTTTACGACCGAAGAGGGCGTTTGTCATAGAATAGGGAAATTTGTTTGCGTTCGTATGCCATCGAACGCTGTCAGACCACGCCGAACCGCTGTAAAATCGTTACGAGCAGCATCGCTGCACCGAGCGCCGCGAGAACGATGCCCGTTACGCGGTTCAATTTTTTTGGCTGCGATTTATTCGCGAAAATTGCGGCGATCCTGGCGCCGATGAGCGTGAAGACAACGCAGACGACAAGCGCGGTGGTATCGGGCATACTGCCAATGGCGAAATGAGAAACCGCTCCCGTAAGCGCCGTGAACGTCATAATAAAAACGCTTGTACCGACCGCCGTTTTCAGTTCGTAACCGAGCACCGAGGTCAGGATCAAAAGCATCATCATGCCGCCGCCGGCGCCGATGAACCCGCAGATCAGGCCGATTACGGCGCCGCAGGAGACAGATTGCAGTATTTTAGTCCGAAGGCTTTTTTCATTGATTTGATTGGTCTCGGTCATCACAGGCCGCACGATAAATTTTATTCCGAGCAGAAAGGTCATCACGACGGAAAAGCCGCCCATAGCGGTGTTTGGTACCATAGACGCCAGAAAGCTTCCGGCGATGGTAAAGACGATGACGGAGGCCAGGATAACCAGCCCGTTTTTTATATCCAGACGTTTGTTTCTGCCGTATGTATAGGCGGAGACAGCCGAAGCCAGCACATCCGATGCCAGCGCGATACCCACGGCCTCATACGCTTCAAATCCGCAGAATGTAATCAGCATCGGGGAAATAACGGCGGCGGCGGACAGCCCGGCAAGCCCCGTGCCGATCCCCGCGCCGAGACCAGCAACGATATAGATAAAAAGAGAAAACATCATCCATCCTCCTGTTGACTTGATGATAAGATCACGATATAATAGTTTACACAGAAACTGTTTCTTTGTCAACTACTAAGGAGGCGTTATGGAACATAAAATCGACATCGGGCGGTATTTAAAATATCAGAAAACATTGGGGGATCTATATACAAAAATGATCGAACAGGCAGCTTCGCAAGTAGGATTGACGAAACCGGAAGCGGATGTGCGCCTGTTTTTTGCCAATCATCGCGAATACACGACAGCAGCCGACGCAGTCAGAATGCGCGGCCTTTCAAAAGGATATGTCTCAAAAGCCGTGGACGGTTTATCTGGAAAAGGACTGATCCAGATTCGTGTCGGCAGCGGGGACCGGCGTTTTCAGCATATCACCGTCGAGCCTTGTGCCGGAGAAGCCGCCGCGAAGCTGCAAGCCGTACAAAAAGAATATATACGGATTCTGGTGAAGGGATTTACTGCGGATGAAAAAGAACAGCTGATGGAATTGTTGGGCAGAATGTCACGTAATTGTCAAATTACCGTTAAAAATAAATAAATTTTTTACGCCTATTGTGGACAATAGCACATGACCATGTTAAGATACGCCTGTATTTACAAATTCATAATCAGAAAGGAAAATACGTATGAAAGGGATAAGAAACAAATCGATTCTATTCATCCTCATAGTACTGGTTGCCTCGCTCTGCCTGATGGCCGGGTGTAAGAACGGTGATGATGATGTAAAAGCAACCTCCTCTCCCAGCGCAACCGCCAAGACGACGGCGACTGCAAAAGCCACATCGACGGCGGATGCTACGGAAGCGCCGACCACTGCGCCGGCCAGCCCGACCCCGCTCAAGCTGACGGATCCGCCGGAAGGATATGACGCCAATGATAAGGCATCTGCGGCCGATATTTTCGACTTGACGTTTGAAAACGGCGAGGCAAAGGATCAATCGGCGGCGAAACTGGAGCTGACGGCGATCAACGATCCTAAAATCAGTACGGATCCGCTGATCAATAAAACGGTGGCGGAATTCGAAGGCAGTCAGCAGGTGGGCGAAAACGTCATGTTCGCGGCATACGGCTTCGGCGCCAATTATCATGAGACGCTGGCAAAGGGATTTTCTTTTGAAGTATATGCAAAGATCACGGATGATTCGCAATACGGCACGCTGCTGGGATACATGCAGGCGGGCGGCGTCGGCATCGATTTCGATCCGACCAATTCTGCGAATGATTATAATACCGGAAACAATTCTTCGATCGGGTTCGGCGTATACGATGCCGGAAAGGGCGGTTACGTATTCTTATACGCAGAGGATGCCATCAAAACGGACCGGTACTATCATGTCGTCGGGACGTACGATGGAAGCAAAATCTGCCTTTACTATGACGGTGTGCTGATCAAAGAAGCCCCGGTGAGCGGAACGCTGAGCTTCCCCAAGGCTGAGGTATCGCAATATCTCGGAATCGGCGGGGACACCGGCGAGACGGACCAAGGGGAACTTGCGATGAACGGCGCGCTTGCTTCTGCCAGAATTTATTCCAGCGCCCTGACGCCATCTCAGGTCTACAATCTCTACTTGGACGCGGTGCAGTAAGCCCCGTAAAAACAGGAATTCAAAAACACGGTGGGAGCATGCTTCCGCCGTGTTTTATTACACGGAAAGAAGAGGATGCTATGATAAAAATATTAGATCCGGAAGAAATAGAAACTATCCATGACACGATTGGCGCAGAACTTTATGCGCGCCTTGCCGCCTGCCGCCATATGTGCGCGCCGGTACGGGACGGATACGTCCTCCGGCTCTCTTTCTTCGATGTGCGGCGTGATAAAAATAAAGAAGAGCTGGTATCCATTTACTGCAGCGGGGAAGATGCTTTTTTTTTCACGCATTCCGCCCGCTGCCGTACCATACTGGAAACGAATGCCGGAGGGCAGGATTCCGCCCGCTGCGTCGCACGTTTTTTTGCAGCCCTGACAACGGAGGATATCGATTTTCTGGAACAGCTGGAAAGCGAAATCGAAACGTTGGAAGACGTGCTCTTAACGTCCAAAAAGCCCGTAAAAAACACGGAAAATAAAATCATCCGCATTCGCAGAAGACTTTTGCGGATGAAACGATATTACGAACAGCTCGGCATGGTTCTTGGAGAACTGGCGGAAGATGACACATCCTTTTTCGACAAGGAAACGCGCCGTCAAATTCGTTATACGGAACGGCATGTTGCCCATCTTCTGGATTCCGTACTCCATTTACGCGAATGCATCACACAGGTACGGGAAGCGTACCAAGCGCAGATCGATATCGAACAGAACCAGGTTATGAAAGTCTTTACCGTCCTCACAGCAGTTTTTCTGCCGCTGACATTGATCGTAGGATGGTACGGCATGAATTTTACTGCGATGCCGGAATTCGAATGGAGATACGGCTATCTGTATGTAATCTTACTGAGCGTTTCCGTCTGTTCCCTCTGTATGATCCTGTTTAAACACAAAAAATGGTTCTGAAGCAAATGAAAGACGTTATTTCGTAAGATTTTTGATGCTTTCCGGTTTCCCCATTACGATCAGCGTTTCGTCTTTGGCAAAGATATGATCCGGATGAGGCAGGGGATTGACTTGGCCATTTTTCTTCGTCGCAAGGATGCTGATTTGGTAACGCGTACGGACAGACTTTTCGATGATGCTTTTTCCGTACCAGCTTTCCGGGACAGCTAGTTCATAAATTGCGATTTCCGGCGTAAGTTCCACGTAATCGAAAATATTTTTGGCACCGTATTTGATCGCAAGGCGCTCCGCCATTTCCCGTTCCGCATAAACGACATTATCCGCGCCGTTGCGGAGCAATAATTTACGATGCACGTCGCGGCTGGCGCGCGCCAATATAAATTTTGCGCCGTAATCCTTTAAAAGGACCGTTATTTCCAATGCGTTCTGAAAATTGTCCCCGATTGCGACGACGCAGATATCAAAATTTTTTACGCCAAGCGACTGAATAAATACTTCATTCGTGGCGTCTCCGATTTCGATATTGTCGATGATGCTGATGGCACTGTCCGCCCGTTCTTCGTTCTTCTCAATGGCAAGTACGGAATTGCCCTCTTCGATAAATTTCGCGGCCATATGTCTTCCGAACCTGCCGAGCCCGATAATTAAAATAGATTTCATTTATCATAACCTCCGTCGATATTAACCGATCTGTATTTTTTCTAGCGGCAGCGACGAGATCTTGATGTTCTTTGACGAAGAAAACGCCAAGAGCATCGTGATGGAACCGACTCTGCCGAATATCATTAGAAAGCAAAGCAATAAACTGGAAATTACGCCGAGACCGGGCGTGATTCCGACACTGAGACCAACGGTGGCGATCGCAGAAACGGTTTCAAACAACGCGTCTAAAAAGGCGATGTTTTCGATATGCGATATGACCATTGCCGTTCCGCAGGAGAAAACCAGATAAAGCATCAGGACACAGGATGCGGTGCGGGTAATCCCTTCTTCCAGCCGCCGCCCGAACACCTCCGTCGACTTTCTGTGACGGAATGTCGTGATAATTGCCATCGTCAATACGGCGAACGTAGTTGTTTTGATTCCTCCCGCGGTAGAACCCGCGGATCCGCCGATCATCATCAGGCAAATGATCAGGAATCTGCCTGCCTCGGTCATCCGCGCGAGCTCAATGGTATTGAAGCCTGCCGTTCTTGCGCTGACGGACTGAAAGAATGACGCGGCTATTTGTTCCGAAACGGATTTATCCTGGTAGGCGGCGCTGCCGTGCTCCAAAAGAAATAGCAGAAGCGCGCCCCCCAAAATTAAAACGGCGCTGACAAACAGCACGATCCTCGTGTGAAGCGACATTTTTTTATAGCGAAATTTGGAATCCAGAATATTGCGCCAGACGAAAAATCCGAGACCGCCGATAATGATCAGGCCCATAATGATCAAATTGACATACCAATTGCCGACCGCACTCGTGAGAGAAGAATATTCCCCCTTTATGCCCATTAGATCGAAGCCCGCATTACAGAAAGCGGAAACACTGTGAAATACGGAATACCAGAGGCCTCTGCCGAATCCCAGCATCGGGCAGAAATAAAATGCCAGCAGCAGCGCGCCGGCTCCTTCTATGAGAAAGGTGCCGAAGGATACGAATTTTGTCATCCGCACAATGCCGCCAAGCTGCGGCGCTGAAATGGAGTTCTGCATCAGGGAACGTGAAGTAAGACCGATATTTTTCTTTGTGAAAGAAACTGCCGAAATACAGA
>CABQCN010000056.1 GCA_902462635.1 uncultured Oscillospiraceae bacterium | reverse complement strand
CGGATTATACAAATCGGGATTATGCGCTGCCATCTACATTGACGGAAACGGGCGCCGCGGACGGCGGCGAAGTGGCGGAGGCCTCTCCGCCCGAGCCTTCGCCCACCGTAATCGTAATCGTTTTCTCCGTATTTTTCCCGATCGCGTCGGTAACGCCGAATGTCACGTCGTATGTTCCCGGGATATCGAACGTATATTTTCCGTACCAGTACAATTTCTCCGTGATGTCATTCCCGCAGGTATCGTATGCTTTTACATTCTGGAAAATATCGGTTCCCATTCCGGCGGCAGCGCTGATATCGGCGGCTTCAATCCGCGGGGAAGCATTCCGCCAGGGATTGTTCTCGTCGGGATCGGTGGGATCCCATCCGGCCCATTCATGATCGGCCGGAATTTTGATCGTATCCGGCTTCCCGAGCGGTCCGGGCGAATCCGGATCGTCGTAAATCAATGTCTTCGTGCCGGCTTTGCAATGATCAAAGATCCATTTGGCATCCGCCGTTGTCAGACGCACGCAGCCGAGAGACGCGGGAGATCCCAACTTGTTGTATTCCAAGGTTTCCAGAGAATCCTTGCTCTTTTCGAAAAACGGCACCACATGGAACATATATCCCCGTTCGATCCGGTAGGCGTATTGCGACCATGTTCCGTCTACCATATAGCACCAGGTGGTGCCGAACGGTTCGTGAATGCTGTATTCTCCGAGGATCGTTTCATCTCCCTCTTTCCCGACGGAACAGGCAAACGCTTTCACCGGCACGGTATATTGGCCGCCGGCGTCGATTCCGTATACGGTTACGGTACACAGTGCACGGTTGACTTTAATATAATAGGGAAATTCCGCGTCTGCCGGCGGCGTATAAGTGGATGTTTCCACCGAAGGCGCGCTGTTTTCGTACCACACCGGTTCCTTCCCAGGCGTAGCAGGCGTTCCGGCGATTCCGGATGGCGCGGCAGAACCGCCTGCGCTTCCGCCGTTTTTCTTTTCGCTGAAATGCTGATACACTAAAAGACACACGAGCACCGCAATCACGAGAAGCAATGCTGCAAGGAGGAGCCTTTCGCGTTTTTTTCTTTGTTCCTGATACTTGTTCGTTTTTCTTGTCATTTGTACCTCACCATCTTTAAAATTTATGATTCGCTGAGCGTATATTCAATGGAACTTACGGAGCCGTTTTTTATGAGGATTGTCAGCATCGTGCCGTCCCGCACGTACCGGTATAAGTTTGCAGAGCGCGTATAACCGTCTCCCAAAGTATCTATCATGGTATCATACGAATCTCCGATCCGCAAGCCCTCCGGGATGGCTACCATATCGTCTAGCAGGGAAATACTTGTGATGACGTCCCGGCCGTCGACCGTGTTCACAAGCACCTCAAAACTGTCGAACGTGTAGAACTTGTCGAGTCCCTGATAAGCGCAGCTTTGCGCTTCATAATACTGATATTCCAGGCCCGCTTCTTTCATTTTCTCCAGGAGCCAGGAACCGCAGTTTACGCTGATTTCCACGCCGCCCGCTTTCAGATAATATCCGTCGTGCGGATGTGCGTTGTAAGCATCGTCCGGCGTGCCGCCCTCGTCGCCGGGATCCGGAGCCTCGTTTACGCCTGCGGATTTTTCCTGCGCATACCGGGCGCTTTTTGCTTCCCAGAGGCGCTGCAGCGCTTCGTCTCCGGTATGGTCGAAGAATCCCTTTCCTGCGAATTCTTCCTGCAGAATATTCCCGAGATACGCGGTGTATTTTTCCGCGCCGGATACATTGAGATGCATGCCTCTGTCGTACGTATCCGTTTGCATATCGATGCCGATCTCTTCGGAGCGTTCCAGGAAGTTATAATACCGGAGTCCGTTTTCTTCCGCATATTCCGCGATTTGCCGGTCCCATTCCTCGTACCAGTGCGGGTAGAGACTCGGAGACTTTACCAGCACGAGTTCCGTACCCTTGCTGCGGCAAAGCGCCGCCATTTTACCGAGATATTCAAAGGATACGGCCGGCAGCGTAGAATCGTCCAGCGGCTTGACGGCCGGCAGCGTTTCCATGGGACGTACCGCAGTCTGCATGAGATATCCGTTGTGCGAAACGCGATCGCGCCGGAACAGATACCGCAGATCCTCTCCGGTGAGATCGCTCCATCTGGAATGATAGCGCAGCAGGGGGAACAGATAGCTTGCAAGACTTTCTTCTTCCGTCATAGAGGCTTTGACCGCGTCGATCTTGACGGAAGAAAAGGCGAGTCCGTCAAGCGTCATCCGGTTGTACGCTTCGTTTTGCGGCTCCCCGTAGATCATGGACTGCACGTTGTAGACGACGACCTTCGGCGTTTCATATCGATACGTGTCCTGTAAAATATAATACGACTGCCAGATCAGCTGCTGCGCGCTGCCGCGGATGTAGCTGGTGATGCCGTATTTTTCCCACATGGTTATGGGCGAAATATTTTCATAGACTTCGCAGTCGCCTACGAAGATCACGTCGTGGCCTTTCGGTTCCTCGTAGTATTCCGCAATCAGCGCGCCTTCGCGGATATCCGCCATATACTTCGGCATCAGCAGGAGCTGGAGCAGCCACAACAGGAGCGCCCCGGCCAGAACGGTAATGGAGATCGTAAGAATCGCTTTCGTTTTTCTGCTCACGTGCCTGCGCCTCCTTAGAATTGGTTATAGATGAATTGGCTGGAATCGTAACCGATCCCGTACGCGCCGAATATGAGAATCGACAGGAGCAGAAGCAAAACCGCCGTGCCCTGCACGGGAAGCGGGCGGCGGTACAGACGTTCCCGCACGCTTCCTGTGCGCTGCAGCATGCTGACGGCAAACAGAAGCAGCACGCCGGCGGCAGCGATCGCATAATCCCAACCCGAAAGCCCGAGCTTCAGGAAACCGCCGCCGAGCAGGTCCGCATAATTCCCTTTTGTAAAAATTCCCCCGAACATGCGCAGCGTCAGCGGAACGTCGCGGTAACAGTCGAGCATCCGCAGGCTGCTGAGAATAAAAATCGTCCGCAGAATTTCGAAAGATTTATAGCCTGCCGTACCTTTTAACGAGGGGAAGCGTTTCTGAAACTTGTGGTATAACGGCGAGAACTCCTGTGAAATCAATATGATGACGCAGTTTCCGAGTCCCCATACGACAAAATTCCAGCCGCGCCCGTGCCAGATTCCGGTCGTAAGCCACACGAAAATCGTACTGATATAGATCGGAATCCGTTTTCCGACCGCGTCCCCCAGCTTTGCGCGCGCGTTTTTTGACAGCTTCAGCATCGGCTTGGCTACGGAAATCGGATAAAACAAATATTCCTTGAACCACTCCCCGAGCGAAATATGCCAGCGCCGCCAGTATTCCGTAATATTTTTAGAAAAATACGGCCTGATAAAATTCTCCTGTACGCGGATGCCGAGCACCTGCGCGATTCCGATCGTGATATCGATACCGCCGGTGAAATCCGCATATAATTGGACGGCGTATAAAATCATCCCAAACAGCGCGTAAGCGCCGTCATATTGCGCGGGACTGCCGATCAGGAGCTTCACTGCCACGAGCAGCCTGTCCGCAATCACCAGCTTTTTAAAATATCCCCACAAAATCCGTTCCAAGCCGAACAATACGTTTTTCGCGTCGAACGGCGCCGGCGTGTACAGCGTTTCCGTCAGATATTTGTAATCGGAAATCGGACCTTGTACGAGCAAAGGAAAGAAGGACGTAAAGAGCGCAAGACGGAAAATATTCTTCTCTGCTTTAGCCTTTCCGCGGTATACGTCGATGAGATATCCCATTGTCTGAAAGGTATAGAATGAAATACCCATAGGGAGGATCAGCGCGGCGCCGCGCAGTCCGGGGCCGATCCATATGTATTTCAACAGCGCGAGAATCCCGAAATTGAGGACAAGACAGGGAATCAGAAACAGGCGCATCTTCTTTTTACACCGTTCTTTATACGTTTTTTTCTCTTCCCGCGCCGCCGTTTTGCCATCGTGTGCAAGCCAGGCCGCCTGCGTTTCATAAATTCTGCCGATAAAATAACCTGCACCGTACGTCGTGACGACCGTGGCGCCGATAAACAGGAGGCCGCTCCATCCCGCAAACGCGTAAAATACGGCGCTGCATACCAATAACAGCATCCACCGGAAGCGGGCGGGTACGAAATAATATACCAGAAACAATATTGACAAAAATCCGATAAAACCGAGCGACGTAAACAGCATACGGGCTTATTCTTCGAGGCGCCGGATCAATTCGTAAAGCTTTTCCGCGGAATTGAAATTCTCGGGAATGATTTCCTCGGCGGGGATCGCCACGTCGAAGGTATCGTTGATTTCGGAAATCAGCGTAATGATATCGAAAGAATCCAAAATTTTATTTTCGATCAACTTGTCGTTCGCCCTGTAATCTACGTCGGGATGGATCGATTCCAGTATTTGAATGAGTTCTTCCATGCTTTTATTTTCCTTCCTGCAGATATTGCTCCATGAGTGCGAGCCTGTTTATTTTACCGTTCGCGGTAAGCGGAACGGCGCCGATGCGGCGGATTATGCCCGGCAGCATATAGCGGGGCAGCCGTGTTTTGAGATCCGCGCGCAGCGCGGCTTCTTCCGCCGCGCCGACGTAATATAAAATGATCTTGCCGTGTTCTTTATCGAAAATACAGCAGGAACATTCCACGCCGCCGTTTTTATTTGCAAGCATTTCGATTTCGCCAAGCTCAATGCGGTGTCCCATATGCTTGATCTGGTAATCTTTGCGCGAAAGGAACATCAGTTCTCCGCGTTCATTATATTTTCCGAGATCTCCGGTGCGGTATATCGGCTCGTGATATGCGCTGTTGCGCGGATTCTGCACGAAGGCGGCGTCCGTCCGCGTAAAATCCTTATAATATCCGAGTGTCAGCGACGTTCCGCGGATGCAGATCTCGCCGGCCTGTCCCGGCGCGGCGGGATTGTTTTCTTCGTCCAGCAGCAGAATGTCCGTATTCCGGAACGGCCTGCCGATCGGGATCACCTCGTCGGGTCCGAATTCCCGGTCCGCCTCGTAATAACACGACATACCGGTGGCTTCCGTAGGTCCGTATAAATTGATAAAACGCGCTTGTGGAAGCTGCCGTTTCCACAAGTTGAATTGCTTGACCGGGAATACTTCGCTTCCGAATGCGATCGTCCGCAGCGTTTCGGGGACGACGGTTTTAAAGGTGCCGAGGCTCGATATAAGCGTGAGCGCCGGTACGACCCAGCAGATCGTATTGATTTTATGCGCGTTTAAGTATTCTACCAATTTGACCGGGAACATGAAAAGCTGCTTGGGAATCAAATATGCCGATGCGCCGTATTTGAGGGTGGGATAAATTTCTTTAAGACAGGCATCCACATAAAGCGGCGCCTGATTACCGAACACGGTATCTTCCGATACGCGTAGAATTTCCGAGAGGTTTTCGATGTAATCGATGACGGAACGATGACAGGCGATGACGCCTTTGGGGATCCCCGTGGAGCCGGAGGTAAAAACGATATAGATCGGATCCGTGTCGATGGCTTTGTTTTCGATTTCTGCCAGCGCAGTTTCGTTTACCGCGTAACCGCAGAGATCGCCGTATTTTACGATCGTGAAGGAATGCGTGACGGCTTGCCGCAGCTCCGCCGCGGCGTGTTCCGTCGTGCCATCGCAGATCACGAGTTCCGGTTCCAGCGTTTCGAAAATCAGACTGATCCGGTGCGCCGGCATTTCCTCGTCGATCGGCACATAATAGCAGCCGCCTCTGACGACGCCGAGGAAGGCGTTGATCATATCAGGCGATTTCTGCATGAATACGACGACCGGTTTTTGATAATATCCGTGCTCCGCGAGATAACTGCCGACGGAACGGGAACGCTGATAGAGCTGTAAAAACGTCACGCTGCCGGTTTCGGAAGCGAATGCCGTTTTATCGGGGAGTTTCCGGTACGTCTCATCAAGATAAGAGAGGACGTTGATGCGGTTCATGAATCGTTTCTCCTTTTCTTATTCCATCTCGGAACGGTCCCATTCGAAGGGAACCGTGGAGACTGCGGGATATTTCGTCTTGTCATAAGTATAATAATTATATCCAGGTTTTTGCTTTGCCGCAAATTCGTCGAATTCGGCGTCGGTGCGCAGGAACGATACGTATACCGGTTTGTGGATACAGGCATCGAAGTGATACCAGCTGCCATCCAGATTGATGAGGTGCCAATAATGGTGAGTGATGCCGCCCACCCGTTCCACGGGCAGGATTTCCGCGCCGATTTTTGTAAGCAGGATCTGGCTGACGGAAAAATAAGTAAAGCAGTCGCCCCAGCCTTCCGTGATGCCGCGGTACGCTTCGGCGCGCCAGTCGTTTTTGTCGGAGGAGTCCCAGTATCTGACGTGCGTATTTACATATTTATAAATTTCCCACGTCTTTTCTGCCAGCGTCATACGATCGTTGACGAGATCCGCCAGCACCGCATCCGCGGCTGCATCCAGCTGCTCCTCGGTGATTTTTACCGGGCTGAGCGTAATGATCGCCGTCATGGAAGTTTCGTTGCCGGCTCTGTCCCGTGCAGTATAGGTAACTTCGTATTCACCGGGGGTTTTGATATCTATTCTGGAACGGTCCACGGTGACTTCCACTTCTCCATCCACCGCGTCCGTTGCGGTGACGCCTTTCAGATAAGAAATACCCTCGCCGACGTAGAATTGCCTGTCTATGACGCCCTTAAGTATGGGCGGATCGTAATCTGGTACGGGCGTAGGGGTCGGATCGGGTTCTTTTGTGGGTGAAGGGGTTGGTGTCGGCGCGGCGGTCGGCGCACTGGAGGCCGGCGTCTGCGTGGCGGCCGTTCCGGCTTCTTGTTCGTTCCCGCAGCCTGCTGCGGCGAATAAAAGCGCTGCGATCAGAAGCGACGCGGCTCCGAACCGGATTGTCATTGCCTTTTTTGTATCTATATTACGCATGTAAATGCTCCTTACTGTTTGAAAGATCATTGTCCATATATAGTATAACGGAACGGGTGTTTTGTCAATTCGATTCAGTCCAAAATCAGGCCTGCCCGGCCGTACGGAGATGGTCGGATCCCGTATGTGACGAGCGGTTTTTCCCGTATTTTTGCGCCGCTTCGGATCAGAAACCCCGCAGGAAGCGTCGTTTCGCTGATCCGTACCGCATCGTCTCCTTCATTATGCCCAAGCAACAGGTATTCTTTCCCTCCCATTTCCAGTATTTTACAAAAACCGCCGTCGGCCCGGTTTTCTGCCAGCGCGTATTTCACGGCGTTTCGGTCCCAGATTAAAAAATCATATTCCCGGAAAGCCGCATTTCTGATCTGCTCGTAGTGCGCAGCCTCATCCGGCAGAAGATCCCGTACCGCGCCGGCTGCGATCATCCGTTCGAAGTCTGCTTTGCCGAACTCTGTTTGCTGTGTGATAAAATTCCGTACGGCGCCGTTTGCGATATAATAGCGAAGGAGTTTTTCGTTGTCGGGGCAGAGAATGATCCCGGCGCCCTGCGCGCCGGCAAATCGGCAAAACGCGCCGGCCAGCTGCGGATAAATGCCCTTTCCTCTATATTCCGGTAAAATGGCAAACGCGTAACCGTAATACGCTTTTTGTTCCGGCCCTGCACGGTAGCCGATCTTAGCGTTTAGAAGATACGCTGCGCCGACGGGGATACCCGCCTCAACCGCATAAAAAATTTCCGCCTGTTGCATTTGAATTTTGTTTTTATAA
>CABQCN010000055.1 GCA_902462635.1 uncultured Oscillospiraceae bacterium | reverse complement strand
CGCCAGAAAACTCATCATGGAAAGGGCAAGCGCAAAAATCGTTAAAAATACGACTACTTTCTTTTTCATCAATTTTTCCTCCTAAAATTTCATTCTATTTAATATTCATTATATCATTCATTATATCGTAGAAAACATGGCCTCGTTGAGCTTTTTGATTTCTTCTTCTTTCTTCCCTGTGATTTTATATTTGTCTCCCTCATCATTTACTTTCCCTTTGAGATCTTCGACAGCTTTATCCTCCAGCCATTCGCTCTTTATTTTATCTTTAATACTGTCTGCTGCCCCTTCCTTGGATTCCTGAGAGTTTTCATAATCCGTAATCGATTCGGCGCGAACAACATAAACCGCTTTTTCTGTTTCAAGGACGGTAAGCGCAGTCATTACGGATTCTTTATCGTCCTCTCCTTTATTTTCTTTATCCTTCTCCTGCGAATCCGCAGCATCTTTCTTTACGATCTTTGTCCGGTCCTCGTTCCATACCATAGAAAGCGCATACTCCGTGATTTCCTCCACAGAACTCTTGTTTTTATTATTGATCTGGGAAAGGCCTCCGGAAGTACTGGAATTGGAATCGTCAGATTCCGCTTTCACATAATCTTCAAAAGAAAGATCGGCCTTGTCCGTAATTTTATTCCCATCGCTGTCCAATTCATACGTTCCATCGTCCTTCTTTTTATATGTGGACATCTTTTCACCCGCATTATACTTGTCGGCGATTTCTTTGGCGTATTTCAGCGCTTCTTCATATTCTTTATTGTATTCGTCCAGTTTTGTCTGATAATCATCTGCCGATTCATCCGTAGGCTTGGCAGCGCTGATTGCGATTTTGAACTGGCGCACGCCGATCGTTCTGTAATCATCCGGATTCTCATCATAAATCGAACGCAGTTCTTCTTCCGTAGGTTCGTAATTCTTTTTGATCTCCACTTTATACTTTTCAATGGTGCTTTGCAGAATCGCAAAATCCTTATATTGGGAAAGCGTCATCCCGCCGAAAAAGTAAGACTGCACCATCGCTTCGGAATAACCATAAGAAAGATATTGATTATAATACGATGTGATATTGCCCTTCAGCGTCGTTTTTTCATCCGAGGTAAGCTTGTACCCTGCATTTTTCGCCAGTCTGTACTGCGCTTTAAATTGCCGGAGATCTTCCAGCGCCGTTTCCGCGCAGCTGTTTTTCCTGTCGTCCGTCCAGAATTCTTTGATCAGGGCTTCCTTTTCCTCGTCGCTCAGATTGTCGTAACCTTCCGGTTTCTCGAAGTGATCCTGTTGTTCCGTATACATTGCGCTCTGTAAGAAATACGTATATTCGTAGTCATAGATCTTGAGTCCATCTACTTTTGCCACATATCCGGTCGTAAGCGTTAGGATCAAAACAATCGCGATCACGACGACTACGAACGCCGCCAGACCGATGGAAAGCCATGTGATCACTTTGTTGTCATAATTCTTTTTATTCTTTTTTTTCATATTATTGGCCATTCTAAAATACAGCTCCTTATTAATATGGATTCAATTCTATAACAGTAAAAACCGCTTTTGCCATTATATAACCCTTTTTTATTTTTTGCAATGGTAAAATTGTAATATATGGCTCACAAGTTCCAGAATATCGCTTAATTCACTCTTTTCTCCCGTCTGATACAGCAAATACGGTTCTTTCCCCGAAACGAATTTCAGCCGGTTCCCGTATTTTTCCGTAAATCCGCTGCCTTTGGCAAATCCATGGATCGTCGCGTAGAAGGCCCGGCTGCCGGGATCGAGCATGAACTGAACAGATTCCGGTTTTTGTATGACCGAATTGATTCCGCACCGAGAGCACACGTACCGAATCCGGGATATTTTTATAAGATTATTGACATTTTCCGGAACGGAACCGTATCGGTCGATCAATTCGTCCGTCATCTCGAGCGCGTCATTTTCCGTTTCGACACGCGAAATCTTTTGATAAATATCGAGGCGGGCTTCCTCATCTTCAATATAATCGGAATCGATATATCCGTTCACTTTGAAATCGACGCTGACCTGGACTCTTTCTTCCGGAAGCTGTCCGGATTCTTCTCCCACTACTTCGCCCAAAAGCTTGCAATACGTATCATAGCCCACTACAGCCAGCTGTCCATGTTGCCGCTCTCCAAGAACGCTACCCGCGCCGCGGATTTCCAAATCCCTGAGCGCAATTTTAAAGCCGGAACCAAATTCGGTAAAATCCCGGATCGTGCGAAGCCGCTTCTCTGCCGTTTCATTGAGCGTTTTATCTTTTTTATAGGTAATATATGCATACGCCGTTTTCCCGGAACGTCCTACTCTGCCGCGGATCTGATATAACTGTGCCAATCCCATATGATCGCTTTCTTCAATAATTACCGTGTTTACATTCGGCATATCCAAACCCGATTCTATGATCGTCGTGCACAGTAAAATATCATATTCTCCTTTATAAAACGCTTCCATGACCGTCTCGAGTTCCCGTTCCGCCATTTGTCCATGGCCTACCGCGATGCGGGCTTCGGGAACCAACTCCTGAAGCAGCCTCCTTTTTTCCTCGATCGTTCGCACTTTATTATATAGGTAAAACACCTGTCCTTTTCTCCCCATTTCACGGTAAATCGCATTTTTCACCATAGAGGCTTCCCATTCTGCGACATACGTCTGTACAGGATGCCTGTTCTGCGGCGGATCCTCCAAAAGGCTGATATCGCGGATCCCGGACAAAGACATATGGAGTGTCCGCGGGATCGGGGTGGCCGATAAAGTAAGGATATCCACATCCGGTCTGTCTTGCTTCAGTTTTTCTTTATGCATTACGCCGAAGCGCTGTTCTTCGTCGATCACCACAAGTCCCAAATCTTTAAAGCGAACGTTGTTCTTAATGATACTGTGCGTGCCGACCAGAATATCGATTTTTCCGGCTTCTGTTTCTTTTAAAATTCTTTTACGTTCAGAAGCTGTGCGAAATCTGCACAAATAATCCACTTTTACAGGAAACTTTTCGAATCTTGTTACAAAATTATTATAATGCTGCTGCGCAAGCACGGTGGTGGGAACCAGAAACGCAACTTGTTTTCCGTCACAAACAACTTTGAACGCTGCCCGAAGCGCGACCTCCGTTTTTCCATAACCGACATCTCCGCATAAAAGGCGTTCCATGGGATGATCTTTTTCCAGGTCCGCTTTGATTTCTTCGGTACAACGGAGCTGGTCCTCCGTTTCTTCATAGGGAAACGCTTCTTCAAAATCTTTTTGCCAAACCGTATCCGGCGAGTAGGCAAATCCTTTGATTTGTGAACGGCGCGCGTACAGTTCTACGAGTTCTCTGGCGTAAGCACGTAAAGATTCTTTTACTTTAGCCGTAATACGATTCCATTCCGCAGATCCCAATTTATTTAATTTCGGATGGATCCCTTCCGGTCCGATATATTTCTGAATGCTGTCAAGCTGCGGGGTCGGAACGTATAAAACGCCATCGTCCCGGTAATTGATTTTGATATAATCCCTGCGGATCCCATCCATTTCTACCGTTTCGATCTTTTCAAACCGTCCCACACCGTGTACATCGTGTACGACAAGATCGCCCGGTTCGATTTCCGCAAAATTGGAAAGCGGTTTTCCCTTTAATTTCTTCTTTGCTGCCGCGCGTTCTTTTTTAAATAAGGAATCATCGGACAGCAGCGCGAATTTGATATCATCGCAAATAAACCCCGCCGACAGACCGTACTTTGAAACGAATAGATCGACTGCAGAATCGAGTTTTCCCTCTTTCTGCAAAGCTTGGAAGCGCGCTTTCTTGCTTTCACTTTCCGTAATGAGTACCGTTTTGTACCCGCGAGAAACAAGTTCGCCTGTGGAATCGAGCAGCAATTGCAAATTTCCGGCAAACGGATCGGTACTCCGGCAGGGAAAATCAATAAAATCACAATGCTTCCGTTCCGCTATGAATTCATCGATATATATAATATTGTAGGAATTCTTTGCACAAATTGATTCCGCCTCGTCCGGCGTCATCATAAGTTCATACGTTTTTCCCAAAATACCGATATTATCTTGTAACGTTTCACAAATTCTGATATAGTCGTCCCGCGTAGAAGCGATTGTTTCCCGGAAAGCCGGAAAATTTTCAAAAAAAACAGGCACGGTTCCCGCGTAATCAAATAAATGATAACGGTTTCCCAATATATAAGGCAAATACCGATCATAGCCCTGGAAAATATTCCGGGGCAGCATTTGATCCAGATCGCCCATCACGCGTTTATAAAGCGATGCAGTTTCCTTTAATTCCAACGCGTTTAAATCCTGTAAAATTTCTTTTCTGATCCGATCCGCATGATCCCAGTTCCAGATATACGTCTCATTATCCGGTAAAATCAGAACTTCACCGGTAGTTTCAATGGTTCTCTGTGAAAGGATATCAAAAAGCCGTACAGAGTCTATTTCATTGTCAAAAAACTCTATTCTGACCGGATTTTCTGAGGTAAATGGGAAGATATCGACAATATCTCCCCGCACGGAGAACTGACCTTTCCCATCGAGTTCCGGAACCCGCAGATACCGGATTCCGATCAGCCGTTTGATCAGATCCTCAAGTTCCAGAATATCGCCTTGCTTCAAAGACAAAGCGGAATCCCGGATATATCCGGGATCCGGCAGCCATTGCGCTGCCGCCGCAGGCGTTGTGACTAAAATTTTCCAGTTTCCGCACAATATTCTGTAAAATGTTTCTACGCGCGCCGCACTGAGCTCCGTACTCTTTACTTCCACATCGTAAAGCATATACTCATACGGATCCAATACCAGGATATCCGCCCCATTCTCTTTAGAAAAAAATCTTAGATTTTCCGCTGCTTTGGCTGCGCTGAGCGAATTTCCTGCAATGTAAATTCCCTTCTTTTCACTATCCGAAATAAGCGCGTATATCAGGCTCGCAGCGTAAGACGGAATCAATCCAGAAAGAGCGGTAGAAGCGTTCTTTTTGAAAAAATTACTTTTCAGCAGCTCATAATTTTTACTCTTTTTAATAGATTCGTAAATATTCATCTTCCATTAAACCGAACTGGCATTAAACCGGTTCATCGCATTTGAAATCCCGTTTTTAACAATATATAAGGCAGCATCCGCCGCCTTGTCAAAAGCTTTTTCGATTCTTTCTTTTTCTTCCGGCGAAAAATTTCCAAGTACAAATTTTATGATATCCATGTCTTTGTTCTTTGGCCCGATTCCGATTCTGATTCTTGCGAATTCATCCGTCTCCGTATATTGTAAAACGGATTTCATTCCATTATGTGTGCCTGCGCTGCCCTTTGGACGGACGCGGATTTGTCCGGTTGGGATATCAAAATCATCGTAAATGACAATCAAATGGGTTTCGTCTGTTTTAAACCAATGCATCGCAGCTTCCACACTTTCCCCGCTGTTATTCATATACGTTTCCGGTTTTAACAATATGATTCTAACGCCGTCATAATCGCAGGAAACATATTTTCCCTTAAACTTTTGTAATTCCTTTTGCTGCGCGGCAATTCTTTCTTTTACTTTATCAATGACGCGGAATCCGCAATTATGACGGGAATTTGCATATTCCGGACCCGGGTTTCCCAGACCCGCGATAATCCAGATTTCCTGATTTGCACCTCTTTTTTTCTTTTGTAAAAACTTGAGCATTTCTTCATCCTCTTTTTCGTATCACATCGCCGGCGTTTGTACGATCCAGCGCAATCCGTTCCTCCTGAGATAAATCAAAGTCGGAAACGCCTTCTTTGATTTGTTTATAGTACATATTACATCCCTGCCTGTATTGCAGTCCCGTGATGATAAGTCCATCTCCCTTTTCATTGGAAAGACCCACAGAATAACTCAATTTTGCTTCATTATCAGCGGTTGTATGATATCGCACGATTTTTACTTTATCAAAGCATCGGGTCTGCTTCTCGCGCAGCGTGACAATCTCATAGCGAATGGACTTAATTTCTTTTTTTAATTCCTTTTCTTCTTCAAGAACTTCGTACAGCAGCTCCTCTGCTTTTCTCCCGGCAAGCTTTTCATCCAGCTGTAATTGTCTTTTCTGAATGCCACTCAACTTGCTGTATAACAGATAAATCATAATAAAAGATATTATTAATAAAATGCCTAATGCTATGAATCCATATAAATAATATTTTTCCATACAATTTCACACCTTTTTATTTCTTCACCAGAAAATCGATCAGACGTTCCCGTTCTTCTTTGGAATAATATTCAATTGTTATTTTGCCTTTTCCGTTTTGATCCTTTAAAAGTACTTTTGTTCCCAGAGAAGATCTAAGCTGATCCTGTACAAATCGAATTTCCTGTTGTTTTATTTGCTCCGCGTCCTGTGGATCTGACGGCTCTATTTCTTTTTGAGTTTGAGATTGAAGTTTCTTGATATATTGTTCGGTTTGTCTTGCGTTCAATCCTGCCTTTACGATATAATCCGCCGCAAGATCCTGATCTTTCTCATTTTCCAAAGCAAGAATCGGGCGGGCCTGTCCTGCTGTTAATTCTCCGGTAATCAACATTTTTCTGATATGCTCAGTAAAATTCAACAATCGCAATGTATTTGCAACGGATGGTCTGCTTTTTCCGACCATTGCCGCAACCTGTTCCTGGGTCATCGAAAATTCCCGAATTAATTTTTCATAGGCAGCTGCTTCTTCAATAGGATTCAGGTCTTCTCTTTGTATGTTTTCAATTAAAGCTAGTTCCATGACTTCTTTGGTAGAAGCACTTCTTTCAATGACCGGAATCGTCTGATATCCAGCGATCCTTGCGGCTCTCCATCTCCGTTCCCCTGCGATAATATAATAAGTATCTTTTTCTTTTGTAACGATTAATGGTTGTATCATTCCATGTTCTTTGATGGAAACGGCAAGCGCTTCGATTTTTTCTTTATCGAAATTTTTTCTCGGCTGGCCGGGTCCGGGTTCTATTTTATTGATATCAACCTCAATAATACTGTTTTTATTTTCTTCTTTCGTATCGTCGATCAATGCGCCGAGTCCTTTGCCCAATGCCGGTTTTTTAACAGCCATAACGCCAACCTCCCAATAAATTATGCTATATGGATCAATTCATCCGCAAGTTTTAAATATGCTTCGGAACCTTTTGATTCTTTATCATATAATAGAATAGGAAGACCATAACTGGGTGCTTCACTCAATCTTACATTCCGCGGGATCAATGTCTGGTAAACTTTATTTGTAAAATGCTTTCTTACTTCTTCGGCTACTTCAATCGATAAATTTGTTCTTGCATCGAACATGGTCAGCACAACACCTTCAACTTGCAAAGAGCGGTTTAAATGTTTTTGTACCAGCCGCACGGTATCCATTAATTGAGAAAGTCCTTCTAAAGCAAAATATTCGCATTGAATCGGTACCAAAACCGTGTCGGCGGCCGTCAGTGCATTCAACGTCAATAAACCTAAAGAGGGCGGACAATCGATAAAGATATAATCATATTCATTCTGGATTTCAGTCAATGCATATTTCAATCTGTTTTCTCTTGAAATCAAACTTACAAGTTCAATTTCAGCACCTGCAAGGCTGATACTGGAAGGACATAACATCAAATTTTCTTGTACTGTTGTTAGACTGACCTCTTTTATCGATTTTTCATTGATAATGACATCATATATAGAAAAGTCCATAGTTCTTTTGTCTATCCCCAATCCTGTAGTTGCATTTCCCTGCGGATCCAAATCGATTAATAAT
>CABQCN010000054.1 GCA_902462635.1 uncultured Oscillospiraceae bacterium | reverse complement strand
GGCCGCCGCAATGCTGCATCCGCAATTCTCCGCCAGCGCCAGAATCAGTCTCGCTTCGCTGCCGTTCAGGTTTTCCAGATCGTCGAGGAAGAGATACCGGTATCCGAGCGCTGCCTTGTAATCGGAAAGTACGTCCGCCGCCCGCGCCGTGATCCGGTAATCGTCCAGAGGAACTTGCGCCGTATAATCGCTGTAAAACGGCAGGATCAGCGACATGAGGCGTTCGCGCCTTTTATAAAGCGGGGCCGACGTTCTGCTTTTCGTCCGGCTCAGCGTAAGGATCGTTTCCTCCGTCATGTCCGCCGCCTGGATCGCTTCCATGCTGTAACGGATGCTTTCCGCCACGATATCCATAAAACGCGGATCAGCGGCCAGGATCGCGGCCAGGAGTTCCTCGTCGCTCTTCAAATGAAAAGCGACGCCCAGCGCGGAAAGGCCGGACTGCAGCTTCGGCAGCATTCCCTCCGAATGTTTATCCCGGGAAAAGCATTCGAGCAGCGGAATTTCTGCTTTCTCGTGAAATTCCCGCGCCGCCTGGATCGATTCCCAATATTGCTTCGTGACAGTTTCCTGGCGGGAGAAGGAAAGCGATCCCTCTCCCGCGGCATTTCCATCTTCGTCGATTTCATATACATTGATGCAGACCTCGTACTCTTTCAAGGTAAAATCCGGTTTGTATTTTGTGCGCGCGCCCTGCAGCATTTCGTCTTCGCGGAACGGCGCGTGATATTCGTATTCCACGCCGAGCGCGTACAAAAAATTCGCGACGTCCAGTTCCTCGTATGATTTCAGACGTTCTCCCTTCAGGGAAACGGGCGGGAACGATGCGATAAATTTCTGATAGTCTTTATACTCTTTATATTCAAACGCCGTATGTCCGGCAACATGGAATTTTAAATAATAATCGATCAGGCGGCCTCGATAGGAAGGATCCGCCGATTTCTCCGCCAGAAAGCTGCGGATCCTTTCCGGTAAAAGATCTTCTCCCAAACTTTTATACGCCGCAGGCGCGCCGCATTGTTCGAGTATTTTACAAGCAAAGTCTGCAAATCCCTTCAGATCCGCGCCGCGCAGAAATACGTAATCCGTCCCCTCGCGGAACCCGCGGCCTTTTATATATTCCGCTTTGGCACGCAGCGCCGTAGATTTCCCGGTCGAAGGCGCGCCGCTGATCAGAATTCTGCTGTTCTCCGCCAGGATTGCTGCGATCTGATCCTCCGTGGGGGCCTCTCCGAGTACGCGGCGGAACGCTTCCTGTGCCGCCGCCTCGTTCCCGGCGACGGCTTTCCGGTTGTGCGCGGCGCGCCTTTTATCGATATAAGAGTACATCCCATCCATTTTTGCAAGAGAATCGATATACTTCCGCGGCAATTTTTTCTTTTCGATCATGCCGCCCTCGAGATAAGAAGACGCTTGGTCGTGGAGGCTGTTGAACCGATTCTTCCAGGCCATCACCGTTTGCGTATCCATATAAGAGGATGGGTCCTGGAATAACGCCCGGTATTCCTGTTCGGCTACCGATATTTTGCGTACCATATCTTCCAGAAGAACCCTGAAATCCTCTTTCTCCTGTTTTCTGAGCCTGAAATATTCCGCGATTTTGCCCGCCATACCGATCTCTCCGTTTCTGCTGATGCTGTTTTTATTATACACGCGGTAAAATATGTTTGCAATCCCGTACCGCGGCTCCTATACTTATTATAACCAAAGAAACGCAGGAGGTACGTCAATGATCGATTTCAACGATATCGGCAAATATAAAGAAAACAACCGGATCGAGGCAAAGAAGGCGCTCGGCGGACTGCCGGAAAGCCTTTGGGAGACGTATTCGGCATTCGCCAACACCCTGGGAGGCGTCATCTTGCTCGGCGTAGAAGAACTCCCAGGTAAAATACTGCGCTGTATCGATCTGCCGGATCCGGAACGCCTGCTCTCCCGCTTCCGCACTTTATTGGAGGACAGAACGAAAGTCAGCGCCAATATCCTGTCGGAAGCCGATCTGCAGATCCATGAAATCGCAGGGAACCATATCATATCGATCCACGTTCCCCGCGCGCAGCGTACGGACCGGCCCGTATACATCAATCAGAATCCGTTCTCCGGAACGTACCGGCGCAGCGGAGAAGGCGATTACCGCTGTACGGAAGAAGAAATACAGGCAATGCTGCGCGATGCAGCGCAGCGTACGCACGATATGCAGGTGTACGAGGAGCTTTCTCCGGATGTTCTGATGACGGATACGATCCGGCGCTGCCGCGCGCTTGGGAATGAGGCCGCGGATGCGGATGACACGGCTTTTCTGCTCCGGCTCGGCGCCGCCGCCCTGGGAAAAGACGGGCGTTTGCATCCTGCCGCCGCCGGGATTTTGCTGTTTGCCGGGATCGAAACCATTCTTTCTTTATTCCCGGAGTATCGGTTTTATTATACGGATCCATCGGGTGATACGCGGCAATACGGAAAGAATCTCCTGGATATTTATTTGACCGTGTGTGACGAAATAACGGCTTCCTGCGCCGCGGCAGCGGATCCCGAGATCCGACGGGGGATCTTGGAAGCCTTTTCCAATTCGCTGATCAATGCGGATTATCATGCGGCAGGCGGCCTTTGCGTGCGCGCCGCGCCGGACCGCATCGAATTTTCCAACCCCGGCAGCTTCCGCGTGCAGAAAGAACGCGTTTACGCCGGCGGCGTATCGGATCCGAGAAATACCGTCATTTTCCGGGTTTTTAAATATATGGAGATCGGCAGGGGAACCGGAAGCGGGATCCAGAATTTGTTTTACGTTTGGAAACGGCATGGATTCTCCGCACCGGAGATCCGGGAAGAATTTCACCCGGAGCGCATTACGACCGTTTTACCGCTTACGGGAGATGTGAAACGGGAGCGGATCCGCACCGGTGCGGCGGAACTCAGCGCGGGGTCGGCGGCCGTCATAGAGTATCTGACGAAAAATGTTTCTGCGACTGCCTCCGGACTTTCCGGCGCGCTTGGGTTTTCCCTGCAGGATACGCGCGGATTCCTTGCGATTCTGCGGACGAAAGAGATTATAACGGAAAGTCCGAACGGATCCGGCATTTTCCGGCTGAAAGCATAAAGGCGGAACGCTGTCCGAAAGATGAAAACCCGTTTATTCCTGCCCGATGCGGAATAAATAAAAACTGTGAGCCGGGAGCCTGCAGGCAATCCGGTTCAGCGCAGCATCATACCGGAACGCATCCGTCTCCGCGTACGCGTGTTCCTCGTCCGTTGCCAGGCATCTGACGGACCAGATGGAGCGGCCGACGGCGGGCGCAAGGGAACATCCTATGGAAACCGGCGTCGGATTCATATTGGTAACGAGCAGCGCGCCGGACCGTCCGTCTTCGCCGACGGCCGCCAGCGCGGTCACATCTTTTGTATCGGGCGCGGAACAGGCCGCCTGGTTTTTCAGCCGGTAAAGCTCATTGAAGGCGCAAAACGCGTAATAGGATTTAAATACGGTGCGGTGCACCGGATCAAACAAACCGCCGTAGTTGGCGTGTACCTGCGCGTCATAATACATCATTTTATCGATCGGGGTATTCTGCATGGCGCTGATCATGCCGGAAATGTACGAGGCGTCTTCCAGCGTACCGCGCAGATTCGGCCCCATATTCCACTCGTTCAGAATATTTTCCGTTTCCGAAAAGCCGTACGAATCGAGCGCTTCCCGCGCGTACTGCGCGTAAGAAATGTTTTTCTCGATCGTCATATAACTGTGCCAAGAGAAAAAGTCCAGCGGGCTTTTATGTTCCGGCGCCGTGATATATTTTAGAAAATCATGAAAAAACTCCAGGAAATATTCCACTCTGTGGGAAGAATTGGCGTTTGCCGAAAACGCGGAGTCGGAAATCGCGTAAAAGCCGCAGCCGGCGTATCCGCCGATCTTCAGGTGCGGGAATTGTTCTTTTAAGTAATTGGACGTTATTTCGTAAAGCCGGAAGAACTCTTCTTTCGTACCTTTCCACATCGGGTTGTCCCGGATTTCCGGTTCGTTGTCCGGTTCGTTCCAGATTTCCCAATACTGGATTCCGTAACGGAATCCGTCTGCCCAGCCTTCATTGTAATGCCGGATAATGCCGGCGCAGATTTCGGCCCATTTCCGAAAATCCGCCGGCGGGTAGATGTTGTACGCGCGGATATAGTGTTCGCATTCGATCGACGCGCCCAGACGGTAAAACGGCTGTACGTTTTGTTTCTCCAGTTCCGCGATCAGCCAGTCGGTAAAGGCGAAATCATAAGAGGCGGGATCCGCCGGATCGGCGTTAAAATCGCGGAAAATATTAGCGATATCCACAAAACATCCGCCGCCGTAATTTCCGCCGGTATCGTGCAGCCGGGAATAGGGGATGCCGGCTTCCCCGAGGTAATGAAACAAGGTATCGCTGCAGCCGAGCAGCGGCGCGTTGCCGACGCCGTGCATCGGTTTGATCCTGCCTGTCCTTCGGTTAAAATCAACGTGAAATTCCGTCATTTTTATTCTCCTCTGCCGCCGGTTTTTTAAGAATCAGTTCCGCCAGATCGTGTTTCTTGACGGCCGGACTGTACAAATATCCCTGGTACAGCGTACAGCCGATCTTCTCCAGTTCGCTGCGGATTTCTTCCGTTTCCACGAATTCCGCCAGCACCAGAAAACCAAGAGATTTGGAAAGGTACAGAATGGAGGCGATAATTTCGCGGCTGCTGGTGTTTTTCAGATTTTTGACGAGGCTCCCATCTAACTTTACCAAATCAAAAGCATTGTTTTGCAGGTATTTTAAAGAGGTGCTTCCCATTGCGAAATCATCGATTGCCAGGTAGTATCCCATCGCATGGATTTTTTCCAGTAAATGGTGCGTCCGCCTGTTGTTTGTAAGCGCGCCCTGCTCCGTAACTTCGATACAAAACCGTCCTTTCCGGAAGTCCGGACGCATCGAGTAATCTTTTAATAATTCCAGATATTTTTTGTTTTCTAAAGTCGTTGGCGTAACATTTATGGAGATTTTGAAATCCCATGGGATCAGTTCTGCAAAGTATGCGCTGTCGTCCGTCGCTTTTTCAAAGACGTATTTCTCCAGATCGAATAAAAAATCCGTTTCTTCCGCCAGACGGATGATCAGCGGCGGGTAAATCATACCGTAACTGCGATTGTTCCAGCGGAGCAGGGCTTCTGCGCCGACGCAGAGGTCCTGCGCATTATATTGCGGCTGATAATATAGATCGAGTTTCCCCTTTGCGATGGCTTCTTTCAGTTCGGCTGCCAGCATTTTGGCAATAATCCCGATTTCATCGTCCTGCATCGTCAGCATAACGTGTTTTCCCGTACGTTCCGCCTCTTGCAAACGGTGCGTCAGCGTCTCGATACTCCGTTCGGCCTGTTTTCCCTGAATTTTGTCATAAAGCCTGATAAACGGATAATACACCGCCATGCCGAGCATCAAATTGAATAACTGGAGGAGCGTACCCGCGATAGAACCCGTCGCCAGATAGCCGCTGAGGAAAACCGGCGTCGTCCATTCTACGGTACGCGCCACGATCGGGACGAGACCGAGCGAAACGGCGAAGTAAGAAGAAATCAAACAAACGACCGGGCATAAGAGGAACGGAATGAAAAAAACATGATTCAGGACGATCGGCAGTCCGAATACCATAATTTCATTGACATTGAACAACATCGGGATCGCGGCGGTTTTGGCCAGCTTGCGGGTGACGCGTTTTCGGCTGAATCTAAAAATCGCAATCAGGAGCGCCATCAGCGCGCCGCAGCCGCCCATTAATACAAAGACGTCCAGAAACGTTTTGGTATAGATTTCCGTAGGCTGCGCGCCTGCAGCGGCGAGCGCCATGTTGAGTTCCATCCCCGGGTGAAACAAACTGGATGCCACATGGTCCAGCACGTCGCTGCCGTGGATGCCGAAAAACCATAAAAAACTGGAAATCAATACGAACAGCAGGCTGCTGCCGAAATTCCTGCCCATATTTAAAAAGATATGATTCGTAGCGTTGATGAACAATTCCTGAAAACTGTCGGCCTCCAACGTCAGGTTGATCGTCAGATTGATCAGCGCAAAGGATACCGTCGCGGTGACGAACGGCAGAATGCAGTTCATCGCATTATGGAAGGAAACGTTCGCGCCGCGGCTGAACAGCTGCATGCGGGAGGAGAACGCAAATATTTTACGGTATAGAAAAGAGGCTAAGATGGCGGCGAAAATTGCGCTGAACATTCCCTTGACTCCGAAGCTTCCGGCGGCGATTCCGGCATCCAGGCCTCCGCTGAGAATCACAAGGCCGGCGATTGCGGAAATCGGCGCGCCGTAAACATAGAGGTTGTCATTCTTGAACTGGCGCATATAACAGAGACTGATAAAACATGCCATATAGATGGCCACGATCCCGAACGTAGCGTCGTAAATAAAGGTTGAAAGCGAATAAATGGCCGAAACAAAAGCGTTGGGGGAAGAAATATACCCATTGATAAACGTTCTGATAATCAGGGAAACGGAACCCGCCATCAGAACGGGCAGCGCCATAACCAGACCGCTTTTAATGGCGGTAATAATGTGATTCGATTCGATACGCTGAAAGGCTCCTGAGAAGGATGCTTTTACTTTTTCCGCGGATATCACAGTGTCCTCCTTGCTTTCCTTTGGATGATGGGAACCAACCGTGCTAGCATATCATATACGGCTGGAATTTGCAATCAATATCACGCAAAAAAACCGCTTGTCCCCGGGATCCAACTATGCTATGATACCCCCATATCTTAAGGAAATGACGGAGTGGAACGTATGGAACATGAAACGATAGCGATGGATTTTGCGGAGCCGCGCGGCGGAGAATTTCAGAAATATATCATAGCGTATTCCTCTTCTCTGCCGGTCAAGGGGAAGATCTTCTATCATATCCCCGATGGCGTGTATTGTGAGAAGTTTTTTCTCGAAGCCGGAGAGAATCAAACGTTTTCTTCTTATATCGACGGGTTCCTGGACGGCGCGCACGCCCGAGGGGTCTACAGGCTCGAATTTTTGCCTGTAGGGGAGGGGGCGCCTTCGTTTTCGCTGCGGGCGCTCGATACGCAGCAAGCGGAGCGGCCGGAAGACATTCTGTATCTTGAAAATGAGCGCTTCCGCATCGGGGCCGATCTGCGCTGGGGCGGCGGGCTTTGTGAAATCGCGGATAAACGGAACGGAAACGGATTGGGAAATTTGCTGAACCGCTGCGATGCCGGGCGTCTGATTCAGCAATCTTATTACGGCACGACGCGTCCGCCGTACCGATGCGCCGTTTATAATGGCTCCGAATGGTCGTATAACCCCGTTCAGGGCGGCGACCAGTATAACAATAAAAGTAAAATCGTCGATTACCGTATTTCTGCAGACCGCATTTCTGTAAAATCGCAGCCAATGGATTGGGCGCAGAACAACCGGATTACGCCGAGCTATATGGAGAATACCTATATTCTTATAGAAGATTGCATCCGCGTCGATAACCGTTTTGTGGACTTTTCCGGTTATACGCACAGAATGTCGCATCAGGAACTCCCTGCGTTCTATGTAATCAGTTATCTGGATCATTTTACATATTATGGCGGAACGGCGCCCTGGACGGGCGACGCGCCGACCGTGAAAGGAGATCTCGAATTCTGGGGAGATCCGCAATTTTCGCGGTATTGCAGATTCGAGATGAAAGATGGGAATCCGGAAACGTGGTGCGCGTGGACGGCGGGAAAGGATGGATTCGGAGCCGGTTTATACA
>CABQCN010000053.1 GCA_902462635.1 uncultured Oscillospiraceae bacterium | reverse complement strand
TTCCGGTTCCTTAGCCGGACAGGGGTGGCAGGGCAACCCCAACAATCCTGATTTTTACCCGGATAACAAATATGGGGATCTGAAAGCTGCCGCGGATAAGTACCCGCAGGCGGTCGTGTTCTCCGGCCACACGCACTGGAAGTTCGACAGCAAACAGCCTGCGATCATCACGGATGGGAAAACGAAGGCAAGCTATTTCAACTGTTCGGCAGTGGGGTATTTATGGAATGACAACAATACAGGAGTAAGAGACGGCGCAGGGAAATGGACGGGCAGCGAAGGGTTATACGTATATGTCTATACGGACAAAATCGTAGTCAAAGGCAGAGATTTTACAAACCAGAAATGGGTTCTGGAGAAGACGATTTCCCTGACAGGCGAAAATCCGGGCGATTCTTCAGATCCGACGCCAGGCACGCAGCCGACGGAAAAACCCGCCTCCCCGGCGCCTTCCGATACCAGCGATCATACGACAACTTGGATTATCGTAGGCGTTTGTGCCGCCGCGGTCATTTTGGCTGCGATTGCCATTGGCGTCGTAGTCTCCTCGAAAAAGAAAGGAACAGGCAATGAAAAATAATATTTCGCATGCGGCGGGTCTTATTTTAGCCTTCGCAGTGATCCTTTGTTTTATTTTTACCTCTACCGTTCTAACGGCGTTCGAAGCATCTGCTTCGGCGCCGTCTATTACGCTTGAGAAAGAAAGCGTAGGGATGGGAGAGGAAATCGTCGTCCGATATAACGGGACAGGCGGGAAGGACTGGATCGGGATTTATCCCGATGGGGAAGTGCCGGGACCGAAACCATCGCTCCGATGGTGTTATGCGCAAAACGGCTCGGGAACCGTTTCTCTGATCGCGCAATCCGCAGTCGATGCGAATAAATTCCTGCCTGCCGGAAAATATCAGATCTATCTGCTGCAAAATGACGGCTATACGGTCTTGGACCGCAAAGAGCTGACCGTTACATACAATGCGAACGACTACCTGCCGTCGATATCGTTCGGCGCCGGCCGGACGGTTCTTCTTACGCCGGCGAAAAAATACGATGCCAATGTAAGCTACGAGCTGTATTTGGGAACGGCGTCGGGGAAGCTTCCGGGTTATTCGAGCCTGGCTACCGTAACGCTGAAAAATAACAAGTATTCGCATACGGTGGGAACGTGTACCGTGATTCCGTCTGCCGCGACGCATCTTTACGCTTATCTCAAAACAGGCGATGTTGAAACGAATTATTACGCTTCCTGTAAAATACCGAGTTCGTTTTACAATACGGCCTCCTTTGGCAGTAAATTATATGAATTCCAGATTTTTACGGATATCCATATCACGGATGACAACAATTATATCCATAGCCAGCATTTCAGACTGGCGCTGCGGGACGTGCTCCGGAATTCCCCGAACAGTAAAGCGATCATTACGATTGGCGACAATACGGACAACGGCCGGGAAACGCAGTGGCAAAATCTGTTTGCCATCAAAAATTCCGTTTTAACAAACGGAAAGCCGAAACTGTATTTTACGATGGGAAATCATGACCGGGATTACAACGGAAACTTTGCTTCTCAGGTTGCGCTCTTCAAGAAGTATACGGGCATGCCGGGCGTTTATTATTCGTTCCAAATTGAAAGCGGTACGTTTATCGTTCTTGGCTCCGAATCGAAGGGCGGCTTTGCGAATCTCAGCAATACGCAGCTGAACTGGCTGGAGACGCAGCTGAAAAGTGCGCCGCCTGATAAACCGGTATTCCTGTTCCTACATGAACCGCTGAAAGATACCGTATCGGGATCGCTTACTTCCTTACAGCAGACCTGGTACGGCGTACAACAGGATGCCCAGCTCAGAAAAATCGTCAATCCGTATCCAAACGTGATGTTTTTTACCGGACATACCCATTGGCATTTCAACACCACGCAGCCGATGCTGTACGGCGGGGGCAAGACGGCGAATTATTTTAATTCCGCTTCTGTCGGATATCTGTGGAACGATGAAGACCGCGAGGTGACCGGCAGCGAAGGATACTACGTAGAAGTATATCAAAACGGTATATTTGTCCGTGGCCGCGATTTTGCAAACGGTTTATGGACGCCCGCGACACAGTATTTCGTGCCGCTTTCCGCCGCTTCCTCCACGCCGGCGCCGGCGACGCCGACGAAAAAGCCGACGGGAATGCCTGCAACGCCGACACCGACGCCCAAACCGACGCAAACCCGGGATACGACGGGGCAAACGACGGATTCGGCTTCTTCGGGGAGTCCCACGGCCGCAACCGCCGATTCTGCCGTGACCCAAACTGCCGCGACGCCGACCTTGACCGCCGGAACGCCGACACCGACATCAACCGCCGGAACGTCTCCGACGCCTGCCGGTAAAACAACGCCGCCGGCCTCTCCGGCTCCCGGTACGGATGACGGCGGAACGTCTGCTTTGGTGATTGCTGCAGTGCTACTGTCTGCGGCTGCGATCGGAACGGCGGCTGCCGCCGGTATCCTCCTCTATAAGTCCAGAAAGGGCCGATAATCAATGTGTGATCTATGTCCGCGCCGCTGCAGGGTCGACCGTGCATCCGGCCAAACCGGATTCTGCGGCGCGGATTATCTTTCTGTTAAAATTGCGCGTGCGGCGCTCCATTTTTGGGAAGAACCGTGCATTTCGGGAACCCGCGGATCGGGAACGGTTTTTTTTTCTTACTGCACGCTGCGCTGTGTCTACTGCCAGAATTCACCTATCAGCACCGGGGCGGCGGGCGCGTCTGTCGGAACAGACCGTCTCGCGGATATCTTTCTGGAGCTCGAGGCGCAGGGCGCGCACAATATCAATTTGGTTACGCCGACGCATTACGTCCTGCAAATTACTGCCGCGATCGAACTTGCCCGGCGCCGCGGCCTGTCTCTGCCCATTGTGTATAACACCGGCGGATATGAGCTGCCCTCCGTGATCGGCCGTTTGCATGGATATGTGGATATTTTCCTCACGGATTATAAATATTCCAATCATATCGACGCCCTGCGTTATTCCGGCGTTTCCGACTATACGGAATATGCGTCCGCTTCTCTTCGTAAAATGGTCGAGATTGCCCCGCTTTCTTTCTCTCCGGATGGACTCCTGCGCTCCGGTGTCATCGTGCGTCACCTGCTGCTTCCCGGAAAATTAACCGCGGCAAAAAATATATTGAAACATCTTTATACGCAGTACGAAAATCGTATTTATTACAGCCTTATGAGTCAATACACGCCTGTTCCCGGCGTTCTTCCGGAACTGAACCGTACGGTAACGGAGCCGGATTATCGCCGCCTGACCGCATACGCGGACCGCCTCGGAATCAAAAACGCCTATATCCAGGAAGGCGCCGCCGCCTCCGAAAGCTTTATTCCGCCGTTTGACCTCACCGGCGTCCTTCCGCAATCTTAAAGCTGGCGTTCGCCTGAAAATTATATATAAGAGGATGTTTTTATAAAAAAGTGTTTATAATAGGGATAAAGATAAAAAAACAGTTGCGATAAGTAAGGGTTTGTTATAAAATATGCTTTAAACGTACGTGTATTATGTGCGAACGGCATGGTATATGGAGGAAATAGCGGTATGATCGATATCAAGATACTCAGGGACAATCCGGAGGCAGTCAAAGAAAATATAAAGAAGAAATTTCAGCATCAGAAACTGGCGCTGGTGGAGGAAGCCGTGGATTTGGATGCAAAAAACCGCGCGGCGATTCAGCGGGGCAATGAGGCCAGAAAAGAACGGAATGAACTGAGCAGCCGCATCGGGAATCTGATGCGCGAGGGCCGCAAAGAAGAAGCGGAAGAAATAAAAGCGAAAGTCGGCGCCATTAACCGGGAACTCCTGCAAATCGAAGCGCAGGAAGCGGAATTGGAAGCGGAAATCAAGGCGCGCATGATGAAAATTCCTAATTTTATCGATGAAACGGTACCGATCGGCAAGGATGACAGCGAAAACGTCGAGATCCAAAAATACGGAGAACCGCGCGTACCGGAATACGAAATTCCTTATCATACCGATATTATGGAAGCGTTGGGCGGAATCGATCTCAATGCGGCGCGCAGGGTGGCGGGCAATGGTTTTTATTATTTATTGGGCGATATCGCAAGACTGGAATCAGCGGTTCTCGCATATGCGCGGGACTTTATGATCGGAAAGGGATTTACGTATTGTATTCCGCCTTTTATGATCCGGAGCGACGTCGTGACCGGCGTAATGAGCTTTGAAGAAATGGACGCCATGATGTATAAAATTGAAGGAGAAGACCTTTATCTGATCGGTACGAGCGAGCACTCCATGATTGGAAAATTCAAAGACCAGTTTTTGCAGAAGACAGATCTGCCCTATACGATGACGTCTTATTCGCCGTGCTTCCGTAAGGAAAAAGGCGCGCACGGGATTGAAGAAAGAGGCGTATACAGGATCCACCAATTTGAAAAACAGGAAATGATCGTCATCTGCGAACCCGAAGACAGCAAGGCCTGGTATGAAAAGATGTGGTCATACACCGTTGCATTGTTCCGGAGCATGGACATTCCCGTTCGGACATTGGAATGCTGCTCCGGGGATCTTGCAGATCTGAAGGCAAAAAGCGTCGATGTCGAGGCGTGGAGTCCGCGCCAAAAGAAGTATTTTGAAGTCGGCAGCTGTTCGAATCTTACGGACGCGCAGAGCCGGCGTCTCGGAATCCGGATCAAAGGCGAAAAGGGTAATTATTTCGCGCATACATTGAATAATACCGTCGCTGCGCCGCCGCGGATGCTGATCGCTTTATTGGAAAATAATTATCAGGCGGACGGGAGTATCTCCGTACCGGAAGTATTGCGTCCGTATATGGGCGGAACCGCCGTTTTACGCAGAAAGGAACAAGGGTAAACCATGAGAGACGCCGTTGAAATCAGCGTAGAAATCTGCAGGGAAGGCGTTTCGCTCCCCGCATATGCCAGAGAAGGCGACGCGGGGATGGATGTCAGAGCTGCGGAAGCGATCGAGATCGCGCCGGGAGAAACCGTGCTTATTCCGACGGGACTCAAGGTTGCGATCCCGGATGGGTATGAAATTCAGGTCAGGCCGCGCAGCGGCTTGTCGCTCAAAACGCCCTTGCGCCTGGCGAATGCGCCGGGGACGATCGACGCGGGATATCGGGATGAGATCTGCATCATCACGCAGAACACTTCGCGGGAAACACCGTATAAAGTAGAAAAGGGCGATCGGATCGCGCAATTCGTACTCCAGAAAGTACCCAAAATTTTGTTTAAAGAGATAAAGGATGTAAAACAAATCGGAACGGACAGAGGCGGCGGATTCGGATCGACGGGAGTAGAATGATATGTATACGATCAGCGCAATCGGACAGGACTCTCACCGCTTTGCGGATGCGGAGAAGCCGCTAATACTGGGCGGCGTTTTGTTCGAAGGATATAGAGGGCTTGCGGCAAACAGCGACGGCGATGTCGTACTGCACGCCGTAACGAACGCAATTTCAGGTCTCACGGCCGTAAATATCCTGGGCGCGCCGGCGGATGCGCTCTGCCGCAGCGGGATTACCGATTCGGCCGCCTATCTGCGGGAAGCGCTGAAATATCTGGAACAGAAGGATCTGAAATTGATTCATGTTTCACTGTCTCTGGAATGCAGAGAACCGAAGATCTGGCCCCGAATAGAAGAAATGAGAAAAAGAATCGGAGCGCTTTGCGGCGTTTTACCGGAACAAGTCGGGATTACGGCCACTTCGGGAGAAGCTTTGACGGATTTCGGCAGAGGAGAAGGAATCGCAGTAATCTGCGCTGTAACCGCAGCGGCAGAAACAGAATATAATATAAATCGAAAGGTTAACGGAGGATGAATATGAAGAAGTATAAAGTAGGTGTCATCGGTGCTACGGGAATGGTCGGCCAGCGGTTTCTGCTGCTGCTCGAAAATCATCCGTGGTTTGAAGTCGCGGTACTCGCGGCAAGCAGCAGGTCCGCGGGGAAACCGTACGCGGAAGCGGTCGGATCCAAATGGAGCATGACGAAAGAAATCCCTGCAAAATATAGAAATATCACGGTTGCCGATGCCGCGGCGGACGTGAAAAAAATCACGGAAAGCGTAGATTTTGTTTTCTGCGCCGTCGATATGAAAAAAGAGGAAATCAAGGCGCTCGAGGAGCTGTATGCCAAAAACGAATGTCCCGTCATTTCGAACAACAGCGCAAATCGTTTTACGCCGGATGTTCCGATGATCGTGCCGGAGATCAATCCGGAGCATGCGGAAATCATTCCGTATCAAAGAAAGCGGCTTGGTACGAATCGCGGTTTTATCGCCGTGAAGTCCAACTGTTCGCTGCAGAGTTATGTCCCCGCGCTGCATCCGCTCCGGAAATTCGGACTGAATAAAGTGCTCGTCTGTACTTATCAGGCGATTTCCGGCGCCGGTAAAACGTTTGCGACATGGCCGGAAATGATCGACAACGTGATTCCGTATATCGGCGGAGAGGAAGAAAAGTCCGAACAAGAGCCGTTAAAGCTGTTCGGAGCGATCGACCGGGAGAAGGGGATCCTTTTACCGGCAGACGCGCCATCCTTTACCGCGCAGTGCATCCGGGTACCGGCGTCGGACGGACATATGGGCGCCGTATTTGCGAGCTTTGACAAGCAGCCGCCGTTAGAGGAGATCATCGATATCTGGACCAATTATAAAGGAAAAGCACAGGAACTCGAGCTGCCGAGCGCACCGAAGCACTTCCTGACGTATTTTACCGAAGACAACAGACCGCAGACGAAGCTGGACAGAGAAATCGAAGGCGGAATGGGAATTTCGATCGGACGCCTGCGCAAAGATACGCAGTATGACATTAAATTTGTCTGCCTGTCCCATAACACGATCAGGGGAGCGGCCGGCGGCGGCGTGCTGATGGCAGAGCTTCTCTGCAGCGAAGGATATATTGAATCATAAGGAGGAGACCTTCAAGTGAAAAAGAAAATTTTTACGGGCGCAGCCGTTGCCATCGTCACGCCATTCAAAGGCGAGAATTATGAAGAGGTGGATTATGACGCACTCGGCGCGCTGATCGAATTCCAGATCGCAAACGGCACGGATGCGATCGTAATCTGCGGTACGACGGGAGAAGCGTCCACCATGCCGGACGCGGAGCATCTCGCCGTTATTGAATACGCGGTCGGGAAGACCGCAGGACGCGTCCCCGTCATCGCGGGAACGGGCAGCAACGATACGAAGCATGCGATTGCGCTGAGCCAGAAAGCGGAGCGCCTCGGCGCCGACGCGCTGCTTTCCGTTACGCCGTATTATAATAAGGCGACGCAGGACGGAATTTACGAACATTTCAAAGCGATCGCACAAAATGTATCGGTGCCGGTCGTCCTTTACAATGTGCCAAGCAGAACGAACCTTAACATAGAACCGGCGACCTTCGAGAGACTTTGCAAGTTTCCGAATATCAATGCCGTTAAGGAATGCAATCTGCTTCAGATGCCCGAAACGGTAAAACGCTGCGGAGACGAACTGAATTTTTATTCCGGGGAAGACGGGTACGTGCATTTTCTGATGAGCGCGGGCGGACTCGGCGTCATATCGGTGGTCTCCAATATCGCGCCCCGCTATATGCACGATATGGTAAACGCGTATTTGAGCGGCGACACCGCAGCCTCCTGGAAAATGCAGGTTGCCTGCCAGGATCTGGTGAAGGCGCTGTTTTGCGAGGTAAACCCGATTCCGATCAAGGAAGCGGTCAATATGATCGGGCTTCGCGCAGGCGGG
>CABQCN010000052.1 GCA_902462635.1 uncultured Oscillospiraceae bacterium | reverse complement strand
ACTGAGGTACGCAGCCGGTTTTTAGTTTTACTGTACAGATTGGGATGAGGCATCAGAATCTCCATCGGTATAATTTATTGTCGTATTATAACATAAAATCAGAAAATTTGTTCCGCTTTCCATAACACGTTTTACAAAAAATTTTGTGGAATTTTCGCATATGTGCTTTTACCGCACAATTTTTGCCCGTTTTTTGTGCATAATATCTTCAAGATACGGAAGGGAACAATATGGGCAGAAGAGTTAACGAGAGCAATGCAAGGAAACAGAAAGTTAATATCTGCGGGGAATGGATCAAATATGTGCGTACAGGCAAATATGATAAATATCACCCGAAAATATCGCAGGATACGCTGATTGCCAGACTGCAAACAAGAGGACTGATGATGAAACGCTCATTGAAACCGGCTGCAGAGCGCTTACGGATTTGGAAATCGTTTATTTTGCAGAAGCGTTGAGAGTTCCCGTGACGTTCCTGTTCGAAGGGACAAAGAAACAGATGCCCAAAACGGAAGATCTATCGTCCCTGGTCGCAGAAGGAAATCAGGATTCGGAATAGCCGTCCCGCCTTTCAAGGCGGGATTTTTATAAAAATTTAATGTATTTCCGTAAAATTCATGATATACTTCTAAAGTATGCTAAAATATACGGAAAAGGATCCCGGACTGCATGGAACTCAAAACGAATGTATTACGAATTTTAGAAAAAAACAAAATTGCATATCGTTCGTATCTTTATGAGAGCGGCGGGGCGATCAGCGGAAAAGAAGTCGCGCAGGCGATCGGCAAACCGTGCGGGCAGGTTTATAAAACGCTCGTCACCGCAGGAAAATCCAAAAAGAATTATGTGTTCGTCATCCCGGTCTGCGCCGAGCTGGACCTGAAAAAAGCGGCCGCCGCCGCGGGCGAGAAAAGCGTCGATATGCTTCCGCAAAAGGATCTGCTCCCTTTCACCGGATATGTCCACGGGGGCTGTTCCCCGATCGGGATGAAAAAGCCGTTTCCGACATTTTTGCACATTACCGCAAAAGAGCAGGACACGATTCTGTTCAGCGCCGGCAAAATCGGCGTCCAGGTGGAGCTTTCACCGGAAAGCCTGGAAAAAATCATACGCTTTACTTATGCGGATCTCATTACAGAGGAGGAAACTATTTGATGAACATCCATGAATCCGGAGAAAATTATCTGGAAGCGATCCTGATGATCCGCACACGGACAGGCGGCTGCCGTTCTGTCGACGTCGCGCGGGAGCTTGGGTTTTCCAAACCATCCGTAAGTATTATGATGCGCGAACTCCGGGAAAACGGCTACATCAAAATCGGTGCGGACAACGATATCACCTTAACGAAGAAAGGGCGGGAAATCGCCGAAAGCATTTACGAACGCCACGAAATCATCGCGCGGATGCTGCTGAAGCTCGGGGTCCCCGAAGAAACGGCTTACGCAGACGCCTGCAAAATCGAACATGACCTGAGTCCGGTCACGTTCGAAAAAATCAAGCAGCATTATCATACGTATACCGAGCAATAACGATCATTGTTCCAGTTTCCTGGATATTTTCTGCGCACGCGCAAGGCGTACCACGATGATAAAATCCGTAATGGAATCGAGCATCAAACTGATCCCGCATAAAACCATGATGAGTTTGGCCGCGTTAAAATGGAGAATAATCACCAGAATGCCCAGCGCCATCGTCAGGAGTGCGAACATCATATCCATCCCCCATCTGCTGCCGCCGATTTTTTTGAGTTCAAAAGAAGACTGCAGGTCGACTGCGCCGTGTACTACCATCAGGATCCCCAGCAATACCATAACAAAGTTTGCGATGAAATCCGGATCGATTACGATCCACAGGCCGAGTACGATGCCGATTACGCCCAATATGATATTCAGATAGGCGAAACCGAGCGTTTTACCCGTAAAAAACATGATTACAGAGAAAATACCGCTGATCAGCAATACCCATCCTACGATTACGCTGATCGTCGCCACCGCGGCGTCAGGGCGCGCCAGCAGAAAAATTCCGATGACCATTGTCAGGATCGCGGAGACCAAAGTGCTCCATTTGATACGTTTCAAAAAATCAGACATATGAAAATCCCCTTTGATTTTTATTCTCATCAGACTTTACTATAAATTGCGAAACGTGTCAAATCAAGAATGGATTTATTTTACTCTTCTCATTTTGAAATTTTTCAAGTATAATATAGATGGTCTTTGAAAGGGGGCATGTGTTATGAAAATAGAACGAATCGCGGACAATGCGATCAACATATATATAAGCGGCAAAGACCTGGCTTCCAGAAATCTGGATGTTTCCACTTTGAAAGAAGGCACGCATGATTTCGATAAATTAATTTGGGATGCGATCGATCACGCAAATATAGAATTCGGCCATGAATTTGAAGACCGTCAATTGAATGTGGTCAATAAACCGGATGGAACGGGCGGACTCATTTTGATGATCTCTCACGACGTCGACGAAGATTACGAGGATAATTTTTATTACGATGAGGAAAATGAAAAAATCCTGAGCAAATTCGATAAAATATTAAAGAACGCGGCGAAGAACGTCCGTAATGAAAATAAAAACGTGGAACCGGCGGCCGATACGGAAGAGCAGGAGGAAGATTCCGGAGAAGGCGAGGACGCGGAGGACGCCGAATATGAAGCGGAAGACGAAGAGGATGGGGACGAGGAAGAAAGCGCTTCCGCAGAACAGCAGGAAGCTTCCATTTTCGATATGTCCAATATCCCGCCGGAAGCGTTCCGCAATCTGTTTCACAAGATCCGCGTACAGAACCGGAATCAAAAAGTGGCGCAGCCGCAGCATGCTGCCGGCAAAAAGCAGGAGAAACAGGATCAGGCGTCGGGAACGGCCGCAACGCCGATCAAATTTATACAGCCCGCCAGAAAGTCTTCCATGCTTTCCGACTGGGATGTGCTGATCTTCCCGGAGTTCAACGATATGCTGGAATTTTTCTCCCGCAACAAATCGTTCAAGACGATCGCGTCCTCCCTGTATACTTACAGAGGCGCTTATTATCTTGTACTCAAGCCGAACAGCAAGAATCTGAACATGCTGAACCGCTTGGAATCCCTGGTGATCGATTACAATGCGACCTATCTGCCCGCGGAATCCTTCCTGCCGCTTTTGAAAGAGCGCGGCACAATCCTCATGGAGCATGGGGCGATTTCCAAATTGATCAACCATTTTGAACTGTAGTCTTCCGGAATAAGACCGACATAAGAAACCGGAACCGCTCGTACAAAGCGGTTCCGGTTTTTATATACAAGAGCTGTCCAGACGGATGTCCGCATAGGATTCCACGCGAATACGTCTTGCAAAAGCCTGACGCGTTCCGTTTACGATCATTTTCCCGTAAGCGCAAAATTCTTGCGGAAGGACGATCTCCGCCGTATATCCGTGCGGCGCGGAGAGATGCAGCTCAAAACCGTCGCTGTTTCTGTTCCAGGCAAGAGAAAACCGCCCATCCGCGTTATAAAATCTTCCCTTCGCCCATTTCAGGGAACCTGGCTGCGGCGCAAATAAAAGGTGTTTTCCGATTCGGTCCGGAATATGCGCGCCCAGAAAATTTTTTACGACCTGTACGCCGTAATGTGAACCGAACCCGTGGTTCCTGCTATCCGCTCCGTTCATCGTCTCCCAGAACGTAGACGGATCCCGATCTACCATATAGCCGCAAAATTTTTTCATTTCCGCTTCCAGCAGCTGCGCTTCTCCAAAGCGGCCCAGCAGTTCAAAGCGAATCATATGCCCGAAGAAAACGCCGCAGCTACCCACCTTCAAATGCGCCGTTCCCCGGTAGCATTCCGGTGCGGGGCCGAACTGTTCTTTCAGAATCCGCCACAGCTCTGGCGCGGAATCCACGGTCAGGAGTCCCGTCCAAAAATAATAATATTGAGCAGCTTCGCTGTATACGCCGCGACCACATAAGCTGCCCTCTTCCAGGGTCATAGAATCCGGCAGAAAAGGATACATCGTAAACAGATCGTTTTTCGTATCCTTTATCCGCTCATATGCCTTGCGGAATACGGCGCGGACCTGTTCCGCTTCTTCCTTATAATCTTCCCTGCCGTACAGATCCGCCAGACGTTCCGCCACCATCGCGTAGAGCGCATTGGCCGCGGTGCAGATCGGCTGCGTATACAAGGGATCATTCGATACGGACCAGTCGATAAACATAGAACCGGGAATATTTTCCAAGACGCCCAGCTCATTTTTCAAGGCGCGGGAGGCCTCCATAAACGCTTCCACCCGCGTCCGGTACGCAGATTTCATGTCTTCGTCCGCCGTTCTCCGATAATAATCCGTCAGCTCCAGCAGCACGAATAAATTCCAGGAATACATCAGAACCGGGTCGTTTTTCTGATTGCCGCTGCAACAGGACGGGAACGAACCTGCCATCATCGGCGAGGGTTCGGACAGCAAAAAGTCCCGCAGCATCGCCCGCTCGATGGTAACATCCGACAGAAGAAGGAACGCCGCCCTTCCCGTCCAATAGCTGTCTCCGGCCCAACCGCCCCGTTCGCGTTCCGGAGAATCAAAGAAGAACCCCAGAGAATTTGTCAGCAGCGTCCTGCGCGCGCTTGCATAAATACGGTTCAGCGTCATGTCGCTGCAGGCGAAATCCGCTGCGCAAAGATCGGGAAACCGATACGTACGCAGGTATAAGTCCCGAAGCAGGAAGGTGCCGCCGCCCCGTACGATAACCTTAATGTATTTTACATAATGGGGTTCCATACTCTCAAAGGTGAAACTGCCGCCCTGCGTCTTCAGGCGGATGACACGGTTCACGCTGTCCGCCCGCACCGGGATGCGCCCTCTTTCATCCAGATAATCATTCCAGGTGATATCCACCACAACAGGTTCCTCCGAAGTAAACGAAATTCCGATAAAGCCTGTTTCTGCGGCGTTTGCTTCGAATTCCAATGCGGCTGGTTTGCGGAAAGCAGAAATACGGTATCCGCCGCCGAGTTCCCCATCGCCGCGGGAATCCGAGCAAGTTCCGTCAAAAGCGCAATCCTCCAGCGATAAGCAGTCGACGGACGGACGGCTCCTTTGCGCGCCGCCGCAGCGCTCGATATACGCGTCGCTTTCCCACCAGCATCTCTCGTGTCCGTCAAAGCGTTGCGGCTCCATTCCGTACACTCCGGTCAGGCGAAGCCTTCTGTCGACCGAAGTATCCGGAAGACAGACGCCCCGTTCTATCACGGTCCGCTGCGGATGCAATTCTTCACAGGCCATACTGTTTTGAATCTCCCCTGTTCTCCAGGACGTATAAGCCGCGTCGAGATGATACGCTTCCAGCGGTACGCGCCGGCCGAACGACAGTGTTTCCACGAAACAATCCTTCTGCCGCAATACGCCGCAGCGCCAGTTCCGATCCGTAGCGCAGAGCACGCTTCCGGCGGCCGTCACCTCCGCCATCAGGCAGGAACTTTCCTTGGTCGCAAAGAACTGCTCCGGAATATAGCCGATTACTTCGACCGCAAGGCGGTTGATTTCTCCCGCAGGCCGGAGGAAAGGCGCCAGATCGTAACGATCCGCTTTCAGGTACCCGAAGGGCGCGGTTGCCGGACCGGTTCCAAGCCAGGCGCCGTTGAGATAAACTCTGTAAAAGGTATGCGCCGCGATTACCAATTCCGTTTTCTCGCTGCTGCTTACTTTAAAATCTGCGCGAAAAGCGCCCAGCACATTCTTCTGTTCCGAAAGACCGGGTACGAATACGGCTCTTGCCTGTTCGAATATTTTCAAGCTTCCCATCCTCCTTATAGATACGGTTCCGGCGCTTCCCATCGGCAATTCTTCGCCTCTTCATAGAACCATCCGTTTTCTTCTTCCCGGATTATAACATACCGGGCAGGGGATATCCAATCTCTATAAAGATTAAATTCATATAAAACTCAACGAGGTATGGCACAAATCGTGCGACTATTTTTAATAAATAATAAATAAAAAAAATTAATTTGACATATAATTTAACTATTGTTACTATTTTAGTATAAATGTTTGCTTGTTGAAAAGGGGGTTTTAAAATGAAAAAAATTATTTTTTCTATCGGCTTGATTGTCGCGATGATGTCCGCTTCGCTGCTCGTGTGTCTTGCCGCGTATAATTACAGCAGTCCGCCCGCAGGTTTCTGGAATTTTACAGCAAACAGATCGTATACTGTGAACGGCAATATGGATGTCCATTATTACTTTAACGGTCTTTCCGGAAAAGCAAATTCCAGAACCGAAGTGAAAGCGCGCTATAATTATTACAGCTATGCTTTTGTAAGAATGGTAGGCGTGGATGGTGTTATTAAATCAGCCAGTAATGCGAATCCGACTGTTACAAATACCACCGGCCACTCAGGATGGGGCGAAGCAAACACCCCATATCCTCAGTATATCGAGTTTTACGGCAGCCAGTATCATAGGGCCGCAGATGGCACGATCGATGATACGGTTACGTATGCATGCGATACATTCCCCTGGGGATGATCCGAATTAAAATTTGAGTATAATTAACGGCAAGCAAACATTTATCTGTTATATTGCGGCAAAATCAATTTACGTTATGATTCGGGAGGCAGCAAAGTGAAGTTATTGAAACTGGTTTTTATAAATATCCGGCAGGGCTTTAAATCTTCCCCGCTGATCTATCTGGTTTTCATCGTCGGCTCTGTTTTGTCAGGAATAGCCTTCATATATCTGTACGGCAATGTGATGCCGTATATGAAAGGTGATTACAGTACCTACTTTTCCTACAGGACGTGTACGGCCGTAATGGACGGAAGCGAACCGATCCGCGAGGATTCTTTTAAACGGTTGAGCGAATACGTGGAAAACTGGGATATCTGCGACATTGTGATCATGTCGGACCAAACCGGCCTATTAACCTGTGATAAAAATAGCGTTCAAATCCCGCTCGGGGCGTCGCTTTCCAACGGCGTTGAAACACATACCTACAAAATGTCGGGCAAACAAAAATTCGGGCAAAAAGAAATCGCGGAGAAGAAGAAGGCCGCGATCATACCGTATTTGTATTGGCCGACCGGCGTGACCGCAGATAATTTATCATATAACGGCGAAGATTTTGAAATAGCCGGCGTGTATAGCGGAAGTGCGGGTTTTACCACCGTATATATTGCTTTTTGAATTGAATTCTAAGGCAACCGAAGTACATTTTATACTGGAAGATTTCCTGCCGGAAAAGGAATACCGGAATTTTGTCGATCAGATCAGCCGGCTCGATCATGTGACGCATGTCTTCATGCCGGATATAAATGCTACTAAAGAAATCAGTTTTTCTTATTCGGCCGCGGAAATCGGCACCTTATGCGTGTTGTTTTTCACCTCCATATCGACATACCTGTACCTGATGAAATATTTTGACGACAGAAACAAATATGTAAACGTCGTCTACATGCTGTCAGGGGCCAATCAGCAATATACTGCCATGATCTTGCTGATCCAAAAACTGATTCTGGTCGCCGGCATCAACCTGATTTCTATCCTGCTGCACGCGGCGCTGCAAAACACGGTATTTCAATCGGTCAATATCTTGGAAAACGTTTCGTATAACGGCTGGGATTATCTGATCATATATCTCGCGATGGTGCTGATCACAGTTCTGTCATTGATCCCGCAAATGGTATTGTATATCAGAAGATCCATAAATACCATCAAAACGACGTGTTAGGAGGTGCGGACATGAAATTCCTGGAATTATGCACGTATTTTTATAAAAAAGTGATT
>CABQCN010000051.1 GCA_902462635.1 uncultured Oscillospiraceae bacterium | reverse complement strand
TTTCCCGTACCGGGGTAGCTGCGTACGTTCAAAGCGCTTGCCGTAATTTTATAAGTTCCCATCGCAGCCGTAAAAACGGCGTCGTTTTGCCGGATTTCGAAGGAACAGCTGTTCAGCGCCGTATAACCGCCGTCTTTGAAGATGACGAGTTTATAGGAACCTGCCGAAAGTCCCGTCGTATGGAAATATACGGTTCCGCCGGCACTGCTCACGTATTGCCACTCGATCGAAGGATGATTTTCGTTATAGACATTTTGAGAAACCGGATACAGCCCGATCCAGGACGTGTCCGTGAGAGCGCCGCCGGCGTATGCGGCCTGCATCGTTTCTCCTTTCAAATAAGAAGCGTTTGCGGAGACGATAGCAGTATCCGCGGCAGAAACAACGGTGAACGACAATTTGCCGCTGAGCGCGATATACGCGTCATCCCCGACGGTACAGAACAGCCTCGCATAATAATTTCCTGCCGGCAGATTATAGGAGGTTCCCTTCTCCGATTGATTCTGATCCGGGAATGTCATTACCGCAGTTCCGCTGCTGTCGGCTACGGCGTCCGCCCATAATAAGGAAATCGCTCCCTGCGGATTTTCCGAACGATCCGTATCGGCGGCATTATAGATTCCCAGCCAGATTCCGGTATAGGCGGGATTCTCGATGTCATATGCCGTAGCAACGATCCTGCTGCTCTCGACATAGCTGTCGCTCAAAGCAATTGTTTTTTGATACGGAATGCAATAAGGCGTCGTCAGATCTGCAGAAGAAACCATCGCCAGCCAGCCGCCATCCGTACGTCCCCATCTCTGGAGGCCGCCCGATACGGATACGTCGCAGATCTCATAGATCGGTATGATATCGCCGCCGTTCAGCGTCTTCGTCACCGCGCCGGTTTGCGGTACGGCGCGTACATTGATCGCGCTGACGTTTGCGACCGTATACATACCCGCCTTTCTCACAGAGCGCTGCGCGCCTTCCGTGATGGTAAAATATACGGGATCGCTGATCTTAACATACGCGGAAAGTCCGCCGGTGCAGTATGCACGCACATAATACGTGCCGGCATCCAGCGACGACGTATCGAACGTTACCGTATCATGTTGATCCACATACGCGTATATCCGCGCCTCCACGCCGCCTGCCGTGTAGGGATCTTCTACTTCACCTTGTCTGTAAAGTCCGATCCAGGCGCTTGGATAATTACGGGTATTTCCCGTATTTACCGTAACTGTCTCGCCTTTTTCATAGGTCTGCGCATTGGTAGAGATTGTTTCATACCTGCGCGAAACGTATGCCATCGAAATCCAGCCATCATCCGTTCTGCCCCAGGAACCATCCGTCACATATTCGTAAATGGTCACGATGGTTCCGTTCGGATACGATCCCACTTTTGCCGAAGAAGCCGACGGATACTGCCGAACGTTGAGCGACGACGCCGTAACGGTATACGTGCCGATATCCCAGATCGTTTCATAAGATGGCGCCGGACCGGAACCGGCTCCGTTCATTACGCCGTAATAGACGATTTTCGAAGAAGAAAGCGCATAGGTCCTTCGGATGACCTGATCGCTCGCATTCCCTTCGATCGTATGTACGTACCCGCCGCTGACGGATTCTACGATTCCCACATGCTGTCCGGAGCTTGTCCCTTCCGAAGAAAAGAAAATAATATCGCCTGCCTGCGGCGTATAGGAAGACTTTGCCTTTTTTTCGATATGGAACGCATAACTGCCGGTCAACGACGGATTGCCGCTGCAGGTCGCCATACTGGAGTTATTGATCATACTTTCCGGAATTCCTGCCTGCCTTGCGCACCAGCTGATAAACATTGCGCACCAGGCATACCAGAAATTGTTGTCATTCCGGACACGCGGCCCGAACCAGTACGCATATTCCGTATAATTTCCGCTTCCCGCCGTATTTCCGCCGCCGAGGTCGCTTCTGCTGTTCCCTTCGTGATATCCCACTTGGGATGCGGCCACGTTCACCAGATCCGTCTTTGGATTGCCGGTCAGCGATACTGCAGTCAGACGCGAGTAATAAACGCTTGCCCGATAATAAGAGGACGGTTCGTACGTCATCGACAGGGCCTGGGCAGTTTCCATCCGCATCGGAAGCATCGCGATCGCGAAAATAAACGCCAATACCGTTGCAACGATACATCTTCCAACCTTTTTCAAACAAAAAACCTCCATTCGAAATAATATTGTTTACAAATTTACATTACTGTCTATTATTGTAGTATATTTATTTCAATTTGTAAATATATTTTTTGTATTTCGAATGAATATTTTTATTTTACCGGTATTTTATTTTCCGATCGAAAGTTCCGCTCCGAGAGACTCGCATATTTTACGATATTTGTTCAATATTCCATCTTTTCTGCCGGACGTGCGTACGGCTTTGATCATCAGGTTTTTCGGCGTGTCAACCGGGGAAACGTATTCCAGCATGGAAACATCGTAGCCATGGCCTTCCAGATACATTGCGCGCAGGCCGTCTGTCAGGCTGTCCGCAATCCGCGCTTTCAGGATTCCATATTTCAAAAGATCTTCAAATCCGCTGAGATGGTATTGCGCATTGAGTTCTTTATGGCAGCACGGCACGCAGATGATCCCCGGAATGTTATGATGCAGCGCAAACGACAGGGCTTTATCGGTAGCCGTATCGCACGCATGCAGCGTGAGCAGCATATCGTATTGACAGTCCGGTTCATAGGCGCCGATATCCGTTTCAATAAATTTCATATTAGAATAATGCAGCTGTTCCGCGATGCGCCGGGATTCCATAATGACGCCGGGATTATAATCGAGTCCCGTAAAATAGCAGTTCTTCCCCAATATTTCTTTAAGATAGAAATTGAGCGCAAACGACAGATAGGATTTCCCGCAGCCGCAGTCGATGATGCGAACGGATTTTTTATTCGCGGAAATCTTCCGCAGCACCGGGTCCGCCAATTCGATAAAGTGATCGATCTGGTTGTATTTCCGGATCTTGTCGTTTCTGACCTTCCCGTTTTTGCCCAAGATCCCGATTGCTGCAAGCAGCGCCGCGGCTTTGTCCGGCGGAATAAAATATTCCCGGTCTCCCATGACGGATACGCCTTCCGGCGCGGACGGATCCGCCGCCTGATCCCCGGTTTCCGAAATCACATTTTTCTGATCGGCGCGGATCCGGATCCGCTTACCGCGTTCGCTGTAAATAAGATTCATTTCGTCGAATTCCGGAATCTGCTTTTTGAGAAAGGACCGAAACGCATCAAAATCCGTCTGATAGCTGTTTGCCATAAAATGATAGGAGAGCTGTTCGCCCGCCCTTTCCGCTTTCAGCGAATACACTTAATTTCCCGAAGTAAAATCAACTTTTATAAATAAAAAGAAATCTGCCGCATCCTCATAGCGGCCCTGCAGGCCCATAAGGAACAAATCCGCTTTCTCTGCAATCTGTTTATTCATGAATCACGCGCTCCTTTTCTGCTTCCGTCATCTCGCGGTATTCGCCCGGCGTGAGGCGTTCGTCGAGCGATACGCCGCCGATCCGGATCCGCTTCAAATAAATCACTTTATTTTTTCTCGCCGCAAACATTCTTTTGACCTGATGGAATTTTCCTTCCCGGATCGTTACCAATGCCGCCGGGCCTTCCTTCCGGGAGACGGCCGCACGTTTTAATACGGCCGGCAGGCAGACAAACCCATCGCCCAAAATCACGCCGTTTGCAAAGGCGGCAATGTCCTCTTCGCTGATTTCACGTTCCAATCTGCAAAAATACAGCTTGTCCACATGTTTAAGCGGTGAAATCACGTTGTGGATATATTCTCCATCGTTCGTCAGAATCAGAAAACCCTCGCTGTCTTTATCCAGGCGGCCTGCCGGAGAAAGGCGGTAATGCGCATATTCCTCCGCAACCAGACCTGCAGCCGTCAGCGCGCCTCCCGCATCTTCCGACGCGGAAAGCACGCCGGCCGGCTTATTCATCATCAGATATACAAACGGGCGGTACGGCACGCGTTCCGCGCAAACGGAAATATCGTCCGATTGCGGATCCACCTGCATTCCGCAATCGGTCGCCGCGGTTCCGTTCACCGTTACCGCGCCCGCTGCGATCAGCTTTTTTACTTCTTTGCGGGTGCCGCGCCCCATATTGGCAAGAAACCGGTCGAGACGGATCATAGGAGACGCCTCCAGCCCTTCGGATACAGATTCTTTAAGATACCGTCTTTCAGGAATCCCATTCCGAGAACATGCGTTCCGACGCAGACCGCGGACCATCCTTCTTCCTCCGCCTCGACACCGGTCAGCGTTTCTCCCCGCAGATAGCGTTTCACGCTGTCATCGCGATAAGAAAAAACGATTTTGCGTCTGAAGAAAGCGCCGTACGCCATCGCGAACTGCTGGGATGGTTTAAATTTTCCGTAACCGAGTTCTCCCAGATTCAACCCGATTTTCGGGGCTTTGATTCCATCCAGATCCGGCGGCGGGCACGGAAGAGAATACAACCCATCTCCGGCGGTATAATAATACCCCTCCGGCATGCTGCCGTACATATTTTTCTCCCAAAAAGAACGGAATTCCGCCGGTATGTCCCCGCATAACCGATAGCTTCTCGTTTTTTTCGTCCGAAAGAGATCTCCGGAATTGATGCCATCCGATTCCTGCTTTTCCAGTAAAACCGTAAAATGGCCTTCGCCTTTCACCTTATGCGGCCACAGGCGCGCAGCTTCCGTCATGCCATCCAGGCCATTGGCGATTCCGCCGGTCTTCAGAAGGGGGAGAAGCCGGTATTCCGGATGCCTGTCCATAAATTCCCGGATCATTCCTTCGTCTTCCCGCAGGTCGAACGTACAGGTGGAATATAAAAGATGACCGCCTTGTTTTAAAAGCAAATGGGCGGATTCTAAAATTTCACGCTGCATCCCGGCGCATATTTCCGTCTTGAATTTGTCCCAGCTCCTGACAGCCTCCGCATCTTTGCGGAACATCCCTTCTCCGGAGCAAGGGGCGTCTACGAGAATTTTATCAAAAAACCCGGTAAAATTCCGCGCAAGCCGCTCCGGCGGCTCGTTCGTGACGACCGCATTGCGCACGCCTGCAAGTTCGATATTATAAATCAGCGCTTTTACGCGTTCCGCATTGATATCGTTTGCAACGAGCATGCCTTTTCCCCGCAGCTTCGCCGCCAGCTTCGTACTCTTTCCGCCCGGCGCGGCGCATAAATCCAGCACGCGGTCTCCCGGCTGTACATCCAGCTGCTCCGCAGGATACATGGCGCTCGGCTCCTGGATATAATATAATCCCGCATGGTAAAAAGGCAGTTTCCCGGGAAGTTCCGCAGTTTCTTTTCCAAACGGATCATAATAGAATCCATCCGTCGTCCAGGGAATCTGTTCCCGGATGCCGACGATCTCTCCCAGTTCCCGGACAAACTCCGCCGGCGCCAGTTTGAGGGTGTTCACCCGAATGCCGAAAGACCGCCCCGCGTCCAAGGACGCCTGGTAAAGTTCAAATTCTTCCGCGCCGAGGAGCGCGGCCATTTTTTCCGTATATTTCTGCGGCAGTTCCAATTCAGCAAACACCCTTCAATATTTCAAAAAGCGCAGAAGATTCAGCGCATACTGCAAAAATCCCATATCGTTCGGATGCGCATGATCCGTAAAATATTCCGGCACGTGCGGCATAATTTCCAATCCTTTGATCGTATTGCAGCCGGCCAGCTCCGATTCTTTGATCGTCTTGTTGTAAATCTGCATAAACAACTTGTTTTTATCGCGCTCTTCCTGTGTTTCAAAACGTTCGATATCCGTCTGCCAGATCGTAGAAATCACATTCACCGGAATTTCCGGATATACCTGGCGCAGCCTGGCAAAAAACCCTTCGATATTTTTTTTGATTTTCCGGTAATCTCCCACAAACGGCAAATCGTTTGCTCCCAGCGCCACAATGATGGCAGTCGGCGTAAACGGGAGCGCGGGATCAATCATATTCTCATCGAACAAATCTCCGCCGACGCTCAAATTCAAATAATCGGCGCCGATAACATCGCTGATCAGCGGAACGTAGCTCATATACGGATGGCTGCCCATCAGTCCCTGCGATATGGAATCCCCATATACGAGGAGTTTGACCTTACGCCGGTCGCGCGTCGTTTTAAAATCTCCGAATTGAATGTTGGAAATATGCGTCTCACCCGTATAGGGAAGATAGATCCGAAAGCGAACGGTTCCCGGCGTTTTCTTCCTGTATGTAATATGACCGCCCGTAGAAGCGTCCGGCTCTTTGCAAAACGCCATATAAATATCATTTTCAAAAATATCGAAGACCACCGGCGGTAAAAACAGCTGCGAAAAAGAATAATCAAAAGAAATTTCTTCCGCAGCCGTTACGAATTCCATAAAAACGCCCGCGGTGCAATAGGGATAAATGCACCACGGCATCTTCGTATATCTTTCGAATTGTTTCGGGGTAAACCGTTTTGCGAGATACCCCTTTTCCCGTTTTTCCACATCGATGCATGCGTGGAAAAGCTGTTTGTACTGATCGACCATTTTTAAAACCGCACCTCCAGATTTTGGCCGGTTCCATCCACATCCACCGTCAGCAGATCATTGAGATTGAGATCCTGCGACAGAATGGTTCTTGCAAGCATCGTTTCCACCTGGCTTTGCATATACCGTTTCAGCGGCCGCGCGCCGTATACGGGGTCGAATCCATGTTCAATGACATATTCTTTCGCGCGGTCCGTAATTTCGAGCCGGAGCGACTGATCCGTCAGGCGTGATTTCAGCCTCTCGATCAGGATATCGAGAATCTTGTCCATGTCTTCTTTCCGCAAAGGCCTGTAAAACACAATTTCGTCAAGCCTGTTCAGGAATTCCGGTCTGAAGCTCTTTTTCAGAAGCGCCGTAACGCTTTCTTTCGCCTCCTCAGAAATATAACCTGCCGGCGTGATTCCGTCAAGCAAAAATTGCGAGCCGAGGTTGCTGGTCAATATAATTACCGTATTTTTAAAGTCAACGGTCCGTCCCTGAGAATCCGTGATCCTTCCATCATCCAAAACCTGCAGCAGAATATTGAAGACATCCGGGTGCGCCTTTTCCACTTCGTCGAACAGAATCACCGAATACGGTTTTCTGCGTACGGCTTCCGTAAGCTGCCCTCCCTCGTCGTACCCGACGTATCCAGGAGGCGCCCCGATCAGCCGGGATACCGAAAATTTTTCCATATATTCCGTCATGTCGATCCGCACCATATTGTGTTCATCGTCGAACAGGCTTTCCGCCAGCGCTTTTGCAAGCTCCGTTTTGCCGACGCCCGTAGGACCCAGGAACAGAAAAGAACCGATCGGCCGGTTGGGATCGCCGATGCCGGCTCTGGAACGGAGGATGGCCTCCGTAACTTTTGTCACGGCTTCCTCCTGGCCGACGACACGTTTATGCAAAATCTCGTCCAAATGCAGAATTTTCTCCCGTTCGCCTTGCATGAGCTTCGATACGGGAATCCCGGTCCACCGCGCCACGATACCGGCAATTTCTTCTTCCGTCACCGTATCGCGCACCAGCGTGCCGCCGCTCCCCGTCTTCCGGGCGCGCGCTTCGTTTCTCTTCTGCGCGTCTTCCAGCTGCTTCTCCAGTTCCGGCAGCGTGGAATAGCGTAGCTTTGCCGCTTTTTCATATTCGTAATTGCGCTGCGCGGATTCGATCTCGCTGTTTATCCGGTCGATTTCTTCTTTCGTATTCTTAACCGCGTCGATATCCTGTTTTTCCGTTTCCCAATGTGATTTCATTTCATTGAAAGCATCCCGGAGCTCCGCAAGTTCCTTGCCGAT
>CABQCN010000050.1 GCA_902462635.1 uncultured Oscillospiraceae bacterium | reverse complement strand
GGATTCGATATGGAGCGGCAGCGGAAACCAGTCGTTTGCGCAGGCAGGCAGCCGATAGCCGAGATTGGCGAATGATGATCCCAGCCCGCAGAACAACTGCGCGGCATCCAACGCGTTGATTTCAAGATCCGGCGTGCCGCCGCAGGGATGAACGGCGGGCTTTCCATCCTCCACGGTAATTCTAAATTGTTCGGCGGCGCCATCCGAAAGAACGCGCACGGACATTATGCCGTCGCATAATTTCGTATCCCTGCTTTTGACGTTCAATAATGCTGAAAGGACGTTTGTGAAATTTAAGATCAGCGCCCTGCACGGATTGCGCAATGCCATATCTTCCGCACGGCGGGAAAGCGCCGTTATCTTTTCCGTATCGTATAAGCCGATTCCGTGGACTGTCAGATGATTTTTATCAAACGCATGCATATAATCGTATAAAATTTCACAGAGAGAACAGCCTGCTTCCGTTTCAAGCTCGCAGATCCCATCGTCCCGGCCGACCAAGTATCCGACGGGCGCGGCGTCTCTGGTGATCAGAAACACCTGATTGCCCCATGTATGTAAAATATCGGCAAGTTTCCGCGTCATCCGTTCAGAATACAGCGCTTTTTGTTTGTGGAGACGGCCGATGAGCATACGCTCCGCGTCGCTGCCGCACCCTTCCATTTGGTAAAATCCGTATTGCGCGGCGCGCTGCCTGCCCTGGCTGTCTTTCAGGTTTTGCTTTGTTAGTTCGAATACGGCGCAAAGGCCCGCCGCGGTAAATCCGAAATGCTCGTATCGCTGCCGGCTGCCGCCCAAAAAGGCGACGTCTACGTTTTCTTTCTTCATATACGCTACGGCCGCCCGCATCATTTCGGACATATATCCGCGTCCGCGGAAATTTGCATCCGTACCGACGGTACCGATCCCCGCCGCATGCAGCGCCTGTCCGCAGGCGTATAACCGATTACGGACCACGCCCACCAGGCCTGTGATCCTGCCGTCGTCCCGGATCACCAGATGCTCTTTCGCAGAAGCGGGATCTCTGTACAGTTTCGGCATGATCTCCTGGAAAAAATGCTGATTATAGGTAAAAGTACCGTTTTCTTGTTTTCCCGTAAAAATTCTGTTGGCCGTATCCGTAAGTTCCGTAAAATCTTTTTCCGCAGCAAATTCCAGCGTATGCATGGCGACTGCCTCCCTGTTCGTTTTGATACGTATCATTTAAACATACGGAATTTGCAAAGTCAAATAAAAAACCCTGCCGCTTTTTCCGGCGGCAGGGTACGGGAACACGGGATTATTCAATTGCAATATATTTCTTTTCCGGAAGTTTTTTGGGATCTTTCTTCGGAACGCCCAATCTGAGGATTCCGTCTTCCAGCTTCGCGGAGATATCGTGTTCCATAACGTTTTCCCCTACATAAAAGCTTCTCGAACACTGGCCGCAATACCGTTCCCGTCTGATGTACTGGCCATTTTTGTCCTTTTCATCTTTATCGACCGCCTTCTCTGCCGAAACCGTCAGGAAGCCGTCTTCCAGATGAATTTTTATATCCTCTTTCTTAAAACCGGGGAGATCGATTGCAATTTCATAAACATCCCCATTTTCCCTGATATCCGTTTTCATGAGATTCTTCCCATGTTTTCCATATAACGGATCATGACCTCTGAAACCTTTATCAAAAGGAAAATCAAAAAAGTCATCAAATAACCCTTCACCGAAAATACTTGGCAACATAAGTCATTCCTCCATTTCTTTCGCTTCTTCGTCGCGTTTTAGTATTTGTACTTTGCCCGGAAAATATACGTCCGGAATCTGCGCGCCGGACCTTTTCCTTTGCGGTACGATTGTATTATACCACTGTTGTTAGCACTGTCAATAGGTGAGTGCTAATAAATGTATAAAATTTTAATAAAATGACAATTTATAAATTTTTAAGATTTATAAAAGCGCTTATTTTTGTTTGACAAACAAATTCGATTGCACTACAATGGGCACGTTCTTCATAATATTGAATCTGAAAGGTTGTGTGAATATGTCATTGCCTGTTGCATTACAGTTGTTTTCTGTACGGGATGATATGGACGCCGATTTTGCGGGAACGCTCAAAAGGGTAAAGGATATGGGTTACCAGGGAGTCGAATTCGCAGGTTTATACGGCCGCGGTGCGGAGTCCGTAAAGAAGCTGCTGACGGAAATCGGACTGGAACCGGTATCGGCGCACATTGCGATCGATGAATTTCTTGCCGATTTAGACGGGACGATCGATCGGTATCTGGAAATCGGCTGTAAATATGCCGCGATCCCCTACTTGGTAGAGGAACTGCGCCCCGGCGAACCGAAATGGGCCGAAACGGTGGAAAATATCAAAACAATCGCCAAAGCTGCAAAGAAAAAGGGCCTGCAGCTGATGTATCACAATCACGATTTCGAATTCGTGAAATTAGACGGCGAATACGCGCTCGATAAATTATACCAAACGATCGGCGCCGATCTTTTACAGACAGAACTTGATACCTGCTGGGTAAACGTGGCGGGCGTAAATCCGGTTACATACGTCAAAAAGTACAGCGGCAGAACGCCGGTGCTCCACCTGAAGGATTTTACCGGAGGGAAAACGGATCATATGTATGAACTGATCGGCATAGAGGGCGAAAAGCCCGAATATACGAAAGCATTCGAATTCCGGCCGGTAGGATACGGCAAACAGGATGTGCCGTCTCTTCTCGAAGCGGCAGAAGAATCGGGCACAAAATGGCTGGTGGTAGAGCAGGATGCGCCGAGTATGGGCAAAACGCCTCTGGAATGTGCGGAAATGAGTATCCGTTATTTAAAGACTTTACTTCAATAATATATTAGGAAGAATAGAGGTGCTGTTATGGGAAATATTTTAGACAAATTCAAAGAAGTCGTGGAAGAAAAAAAAGAAATCGATACGTCCAGAAAGCTGCGGATCGGGATGATCGGTACGGGTTGGATCGCGGAAGCGCACGCGGATGGCTATAAAAGAATGCCGGATGTGGAGATCGTTGCGGCTGCGGATCTGATTCCCGGCAAAGCGGAAGCGTTCATGGCAAGAATGGGACTTGGAGACACGGATATCAAGTATTATCCGAGCCATAAGGCAATGATCGATGACGAGAGCCTGAAACTGGATGCGGTCAGCATTTGTACGTATAACTGTCAGCATGCGGCGTGTACGATCTACGCGCTGGAGCACGGAATCAACGTCCTGCTTGAAAAACCGATGTGCGTTACGACGGAAGAAGCCGTCGCTATTTGCAAAGCGGAGAAGAAAAGCGGCAAAATTCTTTCCATCGGCTTCCAGCCCAGATTTGATGAAAATATGAAAATGCTGAAACGCATCGTGGAATCCGGCGTGCTTGGCAAAATTTACTATATCCAGACGGGCGGCGGCAGACGGCGCGGTATTCCGACTCCCTTCGGAACGACATTCATTGAAAAAGAAACGGGCGGTATCGGCGCGCTCGGCGATATCGGCTGCTATTCTCTCGATATGGTTTTAAATGCGATCGGTTATCCGAAGCCGCTTACCGTATCGGGTTATAAATCCGATTTCTTTGGGAAAAAACCGGAAACTTATCCCGGCCATCCGGAATATGCGGAAAAATTCGGCGTGGATGATTTCGCGGCGGCATTTATCCGTCTGGAAGGCGGCATCGTACTCGATTTCCGTATCGCCTGGGCGATGAATCTCGATACGCCGGGAGATACGATCCTGATGGGTACCGAAGGCGGACTGCGGATTCCTTCCACTGAGTGCTGGAACGGCTCGATCGGCGGACCGATGACGATTTATCACGAAGTCGGCGGCGCGCAGGTTGAAACGAAAATTCCGGTAATGAATACGGACGGCAACGTTTTCGATATGAAGATCCGTTCGTTCCTGGATGCGATCAAGACAGGCGGCACGGCGCCGATCCCGTCTTCCCAGATCCTTTATAATCAGGCGATTATCGACGGTATTGCGAAATCGGCGGAAGCCGGCCGCGAGGTCGAAATCGAAATTCCCGAAATATAATTAAAAAGATGGAAACGGCCGGGGCATGTTTTACAAAACCGAAACAGCTGCCTCCGGCTTTTTTTCACGTTCCGGAGGAAATCAAACCGATATGAAATTATTGAATCGCGAACTTTTATATAAAAATATAACGCAGCGCCAGTGCGCGCTGATGGAAAGCGGACATGTCGGCCGCTGTGAAATCGTAGTGCGGCAGAACGGATCGAAAATTTTCCATGAGAGTTTCGGCTGCGAACAAAATCTGATGTACCGTCTGGCGTCGATGACAAAACCGGTAACGGCAGTCGCGGTATTGTCGGAAGTACAAAAAGGCCGCCTGTCTCTGGATGATAAAGTTTCAAGATTTTTCCCGGGATTTGCGGATCAGTACGTTGGGATGCTAGGGGAGAATCGAACCGTGCTTCCAAAGGAAAAAGTGAAACAGGAAATTACCATCGAACGGCTGCTGAACCATACGAACGGACTGCTGTCCGATATCGGCGGCGTCGGAGAAGCGCAGGAATGCGCCATGACTGCGGATGACCGGCAGAATCTCACCACGGTTACGAATTATATCGACCGCGTGATGCTTTCGTTCCAGCCGGGGGAGATGGCGTTTTACAGTGCGACGGCGGCCTTTGACGTTGCTGCGCGCATTGTGGAAATTACTTCGGGACTGCCGTTTGACGCATATGTGGATCAATCTATTATAAGACCGCTTGGAATTACCGACATCACCTTCCGGCCGAGTGAAGACCAATGGGGACGCATGTCTCAGATGCATTGTTTCGACGGACAGAAAGTCTGGTATGACGATCCGGGCAGAACGATCTTCGAAGGCTTCCCGCTGACGTATTTTTGCGGCGGCGCGGGACTTGCGGGAACCGCGGATGCATATTCTGCGTTTGCCGAAATGCTGCTTAACGAAGGTTCCTGCCGGAACGGGATCGTATTGAAACCGGAGATGGTAAGGCTGATGAGAAAACCGTATGTACCGATTTCCGGAGACCGGAATGATGCGCAGTGGTGGGGACTTGGCGTCCGGGTCATTGCAAATGACGCGTATACGCTTCCCAAGGGCTGTTTCGGCTGGAGCGGCGCATACGGTTCCCATTTCTGGGTGGATCCCGTAAACCGCATCACGGCGGTGTATATGAAAAATTCCAGATACGACGGCGGGGCCGGCGCGCAATCGTCGGCATGGTTCGAAGAAGACGTTGTCAACAGTTTTCAGTAAAGGAGAACGATGTTATGTTCAGCGAAACGGGAAGCAGGGACGCGGTCACGGCGGCGGTTTCTGTTGCAATCACGAAGGATAGGCTGACGGAGAAGACGATGCAGGCAAAGCTGAAGAACGAAGGAATTTTGACCGCGGCGGTGGATTTCGGCGGCGAATTTATCGCATCCGTTACGAAAATGATTGAGCGTGCCGTGGTTGCGGCAAAACGGGAGAATTTGATTCTTGATTCCCACGCGGAAGAAGGCGCCGTTGCGGGCGCCGCGCGGGAAGCCGTTTCGCAGATCATGAATAAAGCGATCGGCTTGAATATCGGCGGCAAAATCGCGATTGCGCGCTGTGGGGAGCATATCAGCGTGGCGGTCTTTTTCGGGATCGGATTGCTGCATTTAAATGAAATGGCAATCGGCCTGGGCCACAGGGTGATCTATCGGAGCGAAGCAGGAACGGAGGCCGCGCAGGATGAATCGTAATATTGCAATCGACGGCCCTTCCGGCGCGGGCAAAAGCACGCTGGCCAAAAAGGCGGCGCGGAAACTGGGCTTCCTGTACCTCGATACGGGCGCGATGTACCGGGCGTTTGCCTTGTTTGCCCTCGAACAAGGCGTTGACTTTACGGCGCCCGATGCGGAAAATGCAGGAAGAATCAAGGCGTTGACCGCGGATTTTACACTCGAAATTTCTTACGAGCACGGGAATCAGCAGGTATTTGTGAATGGCAGCAACGTCACGGAACGGATCCGTACGCCGGAAGTTTCGATCGCGGCGTCCAAAGTTGCCGCAGTCCCGGAAGTCCGTCTCAAGCTGGTAGAACTCCAGCGGCGGATTGCGGCGGAACACGATGTCGTGATGGATGGCCGGGATATCGGTTCTTACGTTTTAAAAGACGCCTGTGTCAAAATTTTCCTGACCGCTTCCCCGGAGGTGCGGGCAAGGCGGCGCTTCGAGGAGCTGCGGCGGAAAGGGAACCGAGATGTGACCTTCAAGGACGTGCTCCGGGATTTGCAGTTCCGCGACGCCAATGACAGCGCGCGGGCGTTTGCGCCGCTGGTGCAGGCGGAAGACGCCGTATTGCTCGATACGTCGGCAATGAACGAAGAAGAAAGTGCGGCGGCATTGTTTGCAATCATACAAAGTAGAATCGGTGGAGTGGAACATGGAATTTCTTAGGGCGCTTTGTAAAATTTTTTTTACGCTCTTTATTCGCGTGCGGGTGATCGATGTAGAAAAAATGCCGCGGGAAGGCGGCGTGATCGTTGCGGGAAATCACGAAAGCATGCTCGATATGTTTATGATCGGATATCGTGTGCCGCGTTATATCAGATGGATGGCAAAGGAAGAACTTTTTAAAAATAAACTGGTGGCGAAATTTATCACAGCCTGCGGCGCATACCCGGTGAAACGCAGCACGCGAGACGTTTCTGCGGCCCGAACGACGTTCGAAATGTTGGAGAAAGGGGAACCGGTGGGCATTTTTCCGCAGGGAACGCGTTCGAAAGGAACGGGCCGCGCGCATAAAGCAAAACACGGCGTCGCCAAATTCGCGGTGGAGGCCGGCGTGCCGGTGCAGCCCGTCGCAATTTGGGGGAAAATCCGTCTGTTTGGCCGCGTATATGTTCGCTTTGGCGATCCGATCCGGCTGCCCTGCCCTGCGGAAGGCACGAAATATACGAAAGAGGACTACCAGGCAATGGCGCAGGAAATTCTTGATAAAATTTATACGCTGATGGAGGAACCGGAGCTTGGAAATCATAAAAGTTAAAACGGCGGGATTTTGTTTCGGCGTCGCGAATGCAGTGAGAAAGTCCTATGAGATTTTACGTGACCATAAAGAAGATACGTATATTTTTTCCTATGGAGAACTGATCCATAACGACGCTGTGATCCGCAGTCTAGCCGCGCTCGGCCTGCGCGTGATCCATGACGTGGAGGAAATCTCCGCGCAGACGGACGGGCGGCCGCAGCGTGCTGTCGTGATCATCCGGGCGCACGGCGTTTCGCGTAAAATATTCGAGACCCTGGAAAGTATGGGCTGTACGCTGATCGACGCCACCTGCCCGTTTGTTACGAAAATCCATAAGCTGGTAAGCCAGCAGCATCAGGCGGGACGGCAGATCCTTATTATCGGCGACCGGGAACATCCGGAGGTGGTCGGCACGAACGGATGGTGCGACGAAACGGGGATCATCCTGTCCGATGAGGAAGAAGCGCGCCGCTTTCAGCCTGCCGATAACAATATCTTGTATAGTGTGGTAGCGCAAACCACTTTTTCTCAAAAAATTTTTACAAAAATATGTGAAATATTAAAAAAATCCTTTGACAACACGATTTTTTTTGATACAATATGCAGTGCGACATCTTTAAGGCAGGAAGAAACTGTTAAAATAGCATCGCAAACGGACTTAATGGTTGTAGTAGGGGATAAGAAAAGTTCCAATACCCGGAAGCTATATGATTTGAGCTCCGATCTTTGCGATCATGTTTTATTTGTGGAAAACGCCGGCGAGCTGGACGTGTCGCAAGTAGACAAATATAAGAAAGTTGGTGTGACAGCGGGGGCATCCGTTCCCGACTGGATCATCGGGG
>CABQCN010000049.1 GCA_902462635.1 uncultured Oscillospiraceae bacterium | reverse complement strand
GCCGGAGAAAACGATCACCGTCCCGACCGGTTACCGTTCCGTAGCGGTGAACGTTGCGAAAGCCGCGACCTATTACATTCGTTCCGGCGAATTGTTTGGATATACCGAAAAGGATTCCAATGAATATACGACTTCCGGGACGCTGGCCGAATACAAATGTGTGAGACTGGGCGCTGCGGACATTCCCGTGAATCCGGAGAAAACGATTGCAGTGAAAGTCGTCACCCCCAAAAAGATGTCCATTCGCCTTGCGGATGGAAGCGTTTTGAAAACCGGCGATACCTTCCTGATTGCGTCTGGCGAAACCGTTTTATTCCAGATGTGTTCCAATCATTGGGAGAACGATACGTACGACGAGAACGGGAATGGCATTGCGGGCACGGTTGTATATCGCTTTACCGTATCGGACAGTTATACCGGAAGGTCTTATGATCCGGAATCGCGCCTGTATACGGCGCCGAAAGGCGATCCTGTCCTCAGAACGGATACGAACACCTATTTTATGGCATACAGATATTATTTTGCCAAAGGCGACTATAATAAACAGACCGGGATCGAACACGTCGTGAGTACACCGCTCGAAGCGCTTTCCGTAAATCTTCCGCTCGGTTCTACGATCGATTCCGATGCGTATATTCATTATATTCTGAAAGATTCCGCAAAAGTATTCATTGAAACGGCGGAGGATAAAACCATCAGTTATAAAGATTATATCTGGCAATATTGACGGCGGATGTTTTTTCTTCCACGGAAAATTTTCAGAAAATATTTATGCAATATATTGCATAAATATACAGTGTATGGTATAATCCGCCATGCGTTATAAATAAATAATACAAGGGGTATCGCTTATGAAAAAGAGTAAGAAATTTATTTCAACTTTGGTTGCGCTGGTTGTCCTTTCGTCCGCCTGCCTGCTGACATCCTGCAAAAAGGCGTCTGAAAAACAAAGCATCGACCAGATTAAAGAAGCGGGTGTGATTACGGTCTATACCAATGCGGAATTCCCGCCATTTGAATATATGTCCGAAAACAAACCGGACGGTGTGGATATGCAGATCGCACAGGCAATCGCTGATGAGATCGGCGTAAAGCTGGAAATCAAAAATGTGAAATTCGACACCATTTTAAGTTCTGTCACCTCCGGTAAGGGTTCCATGGGAATCGCCGGGATCACGGTGACGGACGAAAGAAAGCAGGAAGTCGATTTTTCCGTTGAATATGCGACCAGCACGCAGTATATCATTTTACCAAAAGATTCGGAAGTTGCGAAGATCGAAGATCTCGCCGGCATGAAAATCGGCGTGCAGCTCGGCACCACGGGCGATATTATCATCTCCGAGGAAATCGACGGGAAGGAAGATGAAAAAACGAAAGAACACATCAAAGGCGTCCTGGAAGGCAGCGGCGCAACCGTGCATCAATACAGTTCTGCGGCGGATGCCGCCGTGTCCATGAATACCGGAAAAGTGGACGCCGTCGTAATCGACAAGCTTCCCGCAGAAATCGTTGCTTCGCAGTATGACAATTTCAAAACCATCGAGCTTGTCTACGAGGACGGAAGCAACACGGAGGAATCGTACGCGGTATGTGTTGCCAAAGGAAATACGGAACTTCTGGAGGTTGTCAATAAAGTCGTCGGAAAATTGATCGACGATGGCACGATCGACCAATGGATCATCGACCATACGATGAAAGTCAAAGGCGCATAATTGTTTTTTGCTTTTAACAACGGTATTACTCTGACAGAGGACGCAGATTGCGATGCGTCCTCTGTCTTTTTATTTTGGGTCCCTATAGCGCAATGCTATAATTTTTTTTGTAGGGCTTCATTTTTCTCTGGATTGTGTGATAGAATATAGAAAATCATGGATCGGAAGGGGTCGGGAAAATGAGAAAAATTTATAAAATGTGCAGCTTCCTCCTTACGGCGGCAGTTCTGGGCTGTACGGCATGCAGTACCGCAGAAAACGAAAGGGATACCGAAACGTCCAGGAAATGGGCAGGGGATCATATCGAAGATTTTGCGGAGGAAGGCTTAACCGTATCCGAAAAGGGCGCCGGGATTTATGAAAGGACGCCTTACGAAGAGCGGATCGTGGGTATGGCGTATACGACGTGGCACAGAACCGCTTTATGGAAAACAGATGATTTTTGGGCGAAACCTTTGATCGGGGATTACCGCTCGGACGATACCGAAGCAATTCAGGAACACGGCAGACTGCTTGGCGCGGCGGATGTCGATTTTGTGTTTGTGGACTGGTCGAATAACGTACGCTTTACCCAGGAAGAATATCCCAGGGCAACGTATAAAAACATTATGAATGAGAAAAATACGGCGATCACGGGACGGGAAGATTTTGCGATGATCGAGCGTTCTACGGTCAAGATGTTCGATCTGTGGAGTGAAATGGAGGAAAAAACGCCGCAAATTGCAATCATGATCGGCTGCCCGGATAAAATTACAGCGCTGGAGGACGGAAGCCTCCAGAAAAAGGCGGATCAGGTGTACGAGTGGTTCCTTTCCGGTGAAGAAAATGCGCAACGGGCGGAAAAATACATGCAATTCGAGGGTAAACCGCTTTTGATGGTATATCTTGGAACGCCGACGTTCTGTTCGGACAAAAATCCGCTGGAAGTCTGGAACGACGAACGTTTTACGGTGCGCTTCGTTACCGGCTTCGTCACGGAACAATCCTCGATCTGCGACCCGGAAACCCTGGAAAGCATTTACGGATACTGGAGTTGGGAAGACCGCGGCGCGCAGACGTTTGCGGTGAATCCGGAGACGAAGCTGCCGGAAGCGATGACGGTCGTCGCATCCTACCGTTCGCAGGGCGAACCGGGAGACGCCGACTATATTCCGGCCTCCGGCAGGCAGAACGGAAAGATTTTCCGCGAAGAGTGGGCGAGGGCCAGGCTGATCGGCGTGAAGACAGCGCTTGTCATTTCCTGGAACGAATACGTGCTCGGCGAGCAGATTGATGCGGAAACGAGTAAAGATCTCGAACCGAACAGCGTTTACGGCGACGAATATTATAAAATATTGAAGGAAGAAATAAAGAAATTTAAACACAAGTAACTTCCTCTTGTTTTTCGCTTGTAAAATTTGTATAATTGCTTCTGTTATGTTTTCTATGAAACGATCATAGTAAAAGGAGTATTTTATATTTATGAAATTAGACAAGCTTGTAGGCGACAGATTCAAAGAAAAACCGACGGATTGTATAATCGAAAGCCATTCTCTGATGCTTCGCGGCGGGTATATGAAGTTTGTCGCCAGCGGAATTTTCTCGCAGTATCTGCCGCTCAAGCGGATCTGCAGAAAAATCGAGCAGATCATCCGGGAAGAAATGGATGCCATCGACGGACAGGAGGTCCTGTTTCCCGTTGCGCTTCCGGCGAGCTTGTGGGAAGAATCCGGGAGATATGAAAGCGTAGGAAGCGAACTGCTGCGTTTTACCGACCGAAATAATACGCCGATGGTGCTCGGTATGACGCATGAGGAAGCCGCCGTGCAGCTCGTGCGGGAATATGGTATCAGCTATACGAGATATCCTTTTATGATTTACCAGATCCAAACAAAATTCCGTGACGAAGCGCGTCCGCGCGCCGGCCTGATCCGGGTGCGGGAGTTTACGATGAAGGACGCATATTCTTTCCACACGTCCCAGGAAGATCTGGAAGCATATTATAAAAGGTGTTTTGATGCATACAACAGGATTTTTGCAAGAGCGGGGATCCCGGAGGTCGTTACGGTACAGTCGGATTCCGGAATGATGGGCGGAAGCGTTTCCCACGAATACATGCTGCTGACCCCTGTCGGAGAAGATACGATCGCGGTTTGTACGGAGTGCAGTTACAGAGCAAATATGGAAGCCGCGGAAAGCGTGATCGAGAATGATTCCGGCGAATCGGAACAGGAACTTACAATGGTGGCGACGCCGGATGCGTCTTCGATCGAAGCCGTCTGCGATTTTCTGGGCGCGCCGGTTGAAAAATCCTGTAAAGCCGTTGTTTATCAAAAAAATATGACGGACGAATATGTGATTGTTTTCTTGCGCGGAGATCTGGAAGTCAACGAAACGAAGCTGCGGAACTATGTGCGCGCAGAAATCCATCCCGGCGTAATCACGGAAGAATCCGGCATCGCGGCAGGCTTTATCGGACCGTACGGGTTAAAAGGAAATTTTACGGTTGTCTATGATCAGTCCCTGCAGGGTACGCGAAATCTGTGCTGCGGCGCGAATCAAAAAGATTTCCATTACACGGGCTTTACCATCGGGCGCGATTGCGGCACGGTAGAATTTGCAGACGTCGCTAAGATTAAAGAAGGCGGAATCTGCCCGCGCTGCGGAAAGCATTCCATAAAAATTTCTCGCGGAATCGAAGTGGGAAATATTTTCCAGCTGGGTACGAAATATACCAAAACGATGGGAATGCAGTATCTGGACAAAGAGGGGAATCTCCGGTATCCCGTAATGGGGTGCTACGGCATCGGCGTCGGCAGGCTTGCCGCTTCCGTCTGCGAAGCGCACCGGGACGAATACGGTCCGGTCTGGCCGATCTCGATCGCACCGTGGCAGGTGCATATCTGCTGCCTGCGGGCAGACGATCCGGCAGTGAAATGCGCGGCGGACGAGATCTACGCGCAATTACAGGAGAAAGGCGTGGAGGTGATTTACGACGACCGTGATGTCAGGGCCGGCGTGATGTTCTCCGATGCGGATCTTCTCGGCGTGCCGGTTCGAATCGTGGTCAGTCCGCGTTCTCTGGGAGAAAATCTGGTGGAGCTTTCCACGAGAGATAAAAAAATAACGCAAAAAGTACCGAAAGAACAAATCGTTTTTGAAACGTGCGGCTTGATAGAAAAATTAAAAAAGAAAATCGAGGAAAAAGTATGATCAAAAAAAGATGGGGCTCTTTGCTGCTGGCAATCGTCATGGCTGCCGCGGCGGTTCCCGCAGGATATGGGATCTATGGAGCAGAAGAGGCACAGATGGTTGAACGAGTATTTATCACCTATGAAGATCTTGATACGACGGATGATTTCGGCGCGGATTCTACGGGACTTGGCGCATCGTATCTATCCGCCGACAGCCGTGTAAAAGTCGTCGGCCCCGAATCCTCCGTAATGGGGGTCCGGTCCCTTGCGATCAACCGCTGCGATATGCGTTGGTGGACAGTGAACGCAGCGGACCAGGAGATGTATATCGATCTGGCAGTAAAAGCAGATGCGAATTTCAATAATCAGCTCGTATTAAATTTTACCACGCAGCAGCCTTCCGATGCTTCGGGGAAGAGTACGGATGGAGATATCATAAAGGTCACGAAACAAGATGGAAAATCCGTCATCCTGGATCATTCCGGAAACGTGCTCATGGAAATGGAAGAAGACGTCCGTTATAATATCCGCGCCGTATTCACAAGAGGCAGCGACGAATACAAAGTTCTGATTAACAGCAGAGTTGTTGCGGAAAATTGTAAATTCTCCGCGAAAGTATATTCGGTGGATGCGATGTCCATTCGCGTCACCGAACTCCCGGCAGAGGGGACGGATCCTCAGGCGCCGATCGAAAATCCATATATCCTCATTGACAATCCAAGCATTTATACAAAAGGCAGATACTATCCGCAGAAATTTTCCGCCCAGGAACCGGGGGCGCTTCCGGAAGTAAACGTGCCGAAGGAAACGGAAAACGAAGATATCCGGATTTATGTCAACACCACGAAAATAGAAATGTCTTATGCTCCCGTAATCCGGGATGGCACGGTGTATGCGGATGCGGAGCAGATCCTGCGCTGCCTCCAGATGGAACTCAAGGAGGATAAATCCAATAAAACCTTTGAAATCAAGAATGAAAACGTAACGGTGAAGGCGACGCTGGACAGCAATTCCGTTACGGTCAACGATAAGGAATATACGTTGAAATTTCCTCCGCGCAAAATCAGCGGCACGATCATGGTAACGCCGAATTTTTTAAATGAGGTTCTGAACGCGAAAGTATGGTGGGACGAGGCCGGAAAGATGCTGGTGATCACGACAGGGGAATATAAAAAAGACGAAATCCTGCGGAACGTAGGCGGAAAGCTTTATATGAACGGCGAACCGTATTATGAAATCAGCTTCAATAAGTTCGACTTGTACTATCAGATTCTGTCGGAATATGAGCCGAACAGTCAATATCCTTCCAGTGCGTTCACGGTAGAGGCCGCGGAAGCCGCGCTGAAACAACTGAACGAACTTGGGTTCCGGTCGGTTCGCGTATTTATGTATTCGGGCGCGTTTTCGGATTTGATGTATAATGAAGCGCATGAAAAAATATATTTTGACGCAATGGATCAGCTGTTCGATTTATGCGATAAATATAACATCAAAATTGTCGTTTGCCTCGGTCTCATCGAAACGTATCTCTTGAAGAACGAATTTGTCGAAGGGGAAGGCTGGATTACCGGCAATGAAACGCTCACGGAACTCGTTACGGACCCGAACTGCGAATCGAGGAAAAATGTATATCAATATCTTGAAAAGTTCATCTCTCGTTACAAAGACCGCAAATCCGTATTGATGTGGGAAATCCGAAACGAAGGCAGCCTGGAAGCGGACATCGGCAGCGCGGTAGGCAGCGTCAAATATTCGCTGCTCCAGCTGGCGGAATTTTACGGAGACTGCGCGGATAAGATCCGCTCTCTGGATCCTGCGCATCTTATCACAAGCGGCGACAGCGTACTGCGCAATGCCCAGTGGAATCTGTTGACAGACGTTATGAACGGCGAAAATATCGCCTGGAAAATGGATACGAAGGAAGAACGGCTGAAAGCGCTTGCGCTGCTGAATGAAAAGCTGGATGTGATCAGCGTGCATGCTTACGGATTGGGTGTTTCCGATGTTTCTCAATATGCCGATTCCAACGGAGAACCGGTCAACTGCGATTTCAATTTATATATGCAGGAAGCGGCGCGTCTCGGCAAAATATTATACAACGGAGAGACGAACGGCTCTTTCTCGTTCGAAAGCGAAGATTTTTACAAAAACACCGAGGCGTATCTGAATTCCATCATCGACGCGGGCGTGCAGCTTTCCCACTGGTGGACGTTCCGATCCGATCGGCAGGGATTCAGCGACGGATATTTGTGGAGGATCGACAGCGGAGAATTGCTGGACCTGATCGTGGCCGCAAATCAGAGAATCAAAGAAAAACATGTCGTCAACAAGGCGTCGGCGGAAAATACGAACGATGTTTGGGACGATCCGATGTTTCAGGTGTTCGACCCTTCGAAAGTAATCGACGGAAAAGAGTACGTCGTACAGACGGACTTCCGCAGCAAGATGATTCGTCTTGGCATTATCTGCGGCATTATCGTTGTGGCCGTCGGCGTCGGCGTATTTGTGCTGACGCGGGAAAAATTGAAGAAGAAAAGGAAAAAAGAGATTGTTTAATGGATTGAACGGACAAAAGTATACAAAAACGGAGCTCATACAGATGAAGCCGCTTGCTTTGGCGTTCGTAGGTGATTGCGTATATGAACTTTATATACGCAATTATCTTATTACCGAAAAATACAGGGATGTGAACGAGCTGCACCGAAATTCCGTATTCTTTGTTAAAGCCAAAGCGCAGGCGCATATTTTACATGAACTGGAGCCGGAGCTGCAGGAAGAAGAAGCCAATATTGTGCGCCGCGGCCGCAATGCGCACCCGCATACGGTGCCGAAAAATGCCGACGTTGCGGATTACAGGCTTGCAACGGCATACGAGACGCTCATCGGGTATCTGTACCTGTCCGGGGAGACGGAACGGCTTGCTTATCTTTTAGAGAGATCCGTTGCGATCGGGAGAATGCGAAATGAATAATGGGGAAGAAATCA
>CABQCN010000048.1 GCA_902462635.1 uncultured Oscillospiraceae bacterium | reverse complement strand
CCTTAACTGCCATAATTGTTACCTCCTAAAATTGTTATAAAATTTTACCGTTCTTTATTATACCCTACGCAATGGAAAAATACAACAATTCTTTTGTTATCGGATCTCGATCCGGAACGTCCTTTCCTCCTCTGGAGCGTCCATTTCATAGATAAAAGAATATCCGTACGTGCCGTCTTCGTTATAATGGATGCAATAACCGTCATACGCATAGTTCGATGGATCATAAGGAACTTCCACGCCGTTTACCGTTTCATAAATCACGGGAGTGCCGAACTTTGTAAATCCGTCGATCCGGACCGCGTTGCGGTTCCGTCCGCCCGTCACCCGGAACGCCGCCTGGTTCGACGTCGCACGGATCGTGGGCAGATAATCGTCCGGGACCACCGTTCCCTGCAGCGCGGTGATGGCAACCGGGGAAAGAACGGAATCTTCCCGCACGTAACGCACATTGGCGTCGTCCGTATCCCGATAATTGCCCCACGGGAGCAGGATGAAATTGATTTTGATGGAATCGCCTTTCCGGAACGCGATATCTCCTTCATTCAGAGAAAGATAAGCATAATTCAACATCCCGTCATACGTGTTCCGGAGGACGAAATTGCCGTCCCATTTCTGCCCGCCGATCGTGATATCATAATTTTTGACCATATAAGCAAAGTTCATAATCGAAGCGCCGTCGCTGCCAAGTCCGTAATAGCTGAAATACGGCGTATTTTTCCCGAGAACGAGCGTTTCCGCAAACGTACGGGACAAATCGAGATTTTTATAGGACGCCGTGCCTCCGGCGTTCAGATAGCTCAGTTTGCGGAATGCCGCCGCGCGCCCGTCCATGCTGAACAGCGTAAAATTCTCTTTCACATTCTTGATTTCCAGATCCTTCAGGAAGTTGAGTTCCAGGGTATAATACGTCCTGTTCTCGTCGTTTTGCGGAAATTCGAGATGCCGCAGCGTATATTCGTACGAGCCGCAGTCGGAAATATAATTGTAATCCATATCGGCGTAAACCGGACCGGCAGAGCGGATTTTCGTATCCGTATATTCCGCTTTGATTCTGCCCGCATCCGTTTGATAGGAAACGAAGCGGAGCCTGCCGACAGCGTTGAACTGCGGCTGCGAAGACCACATATCTCCGCTGCAGCCACGGAAATCCGGAAGCGTCCACTCGTCTTTGCCATAAACAAAATACGGCGCGATGCAGTTTGATTCCGTAACGCCGGTCGATAAATGATAATAGGAAATATGGAATTGTATGGAAGAAATCTGTTTCAGCGGGAATTTTCCCCAATTCTGGTACAGATGGAGAGACGTATGCTTTACGGATTTATGCGGCTCGATCCGGAGGGGATAAAAACTGTCTCCGTATTGCGTATCCATAGGATCATAAAACGGTTCTTCTATTTCGCCGCAGAAATTCTTGCAAACCTCGACGGGAATCGCCGCCTGCATGTTCCGGTCGTCCAGAACGGCCGCGCTTTCAAGAGCGCCTCCGGTGCTGTTCATCCAGATATACGCGATTCTGTCGTGATTGTCTCCGTTTATTTGGATATCCGCCGTAAAATGCTTATCCGGCTCCTCATAATACGCTTTATTGAAATCCGAACCGTTCAGGATAAAGTGATACGCGCCGCGCAGCTTGTCGTAACCGGCAAAATAGCACCCGGAGGATGCATTGTTGGCTACCGTAACATCCGTCAGCGGCGAATGCTCGATCGCCGCCTGTCTCTCTATTTCCGAATAAGAATGTCCCGCATCCGTGTAAAGCCTGTTCCCGAATTTGATTTCGCCGCCGGATGGAATATAGCCGGGCAGCGCCGCCGCCTGCCGGAAGACGATATACCCATCTTCCGAGGTCACCGAGATTTGCGCCGTCAGTCCATCATTGGGAATAATAAATCCGATGATTCCCGCATTCTTCACATCGAATGCGACAAACTGCACGTCGCGTCCCCAGAACGTCCCATATTCGCTCTTGAGCGCATACTGGTGCTTGATCACGAACGACGAAATTTCATCCGCAGGGAATTTCACTTCCAGTCCATATTCGGCAATACCCTCCGCCGGTGCGGTGGCGATGATCCTATATTCCTGATGGAGTTTGTCCGGATACGTGTGGAACGTTTTATCGAGCTTAAACGGGACCGAACCGATATTTGTTTTTACTGCTTTAACGGAACGGAACGTAACCGTTTCTCCCGCGCTCGTTCCGATATCGAAACGAACCCCCTTCAGCGTGCCGCCTGTTTGCCCCGCCGCGGTAAGGTCGATCAGATACGTGTGGTACTGTCCATCGTTATTGATAGAAAACGGAACCCGCTGATTCGCATTGAAGTCGCCGGTCCGGTCCGTATAGAAAAACAATTCTCCCCCAGTCGAGGAACCATCCGTTTTCAGCGTCACTTCTATGGCGTTATACCGCTCTTCGGAAAGGTTCAGCCCGGAGCGGAATACATACGGGTCGTACGCGTCCGTCACACGCACCGACATGGTCCCCCCGCCGTATACGGGATCGGTCATGTCGTTTACGCCCCATATAGAACCGCTGAAACCGCTGATATCCGTCGTATATAAATATTCTTCCTCGTGGGAAAGCGTCTGGCCGAAGCCAAGGTCGCGGATGTGCGTTTCGTAATAATAATAGCCGAGACGCGTCGTGTTCATCCTGCCGTTTGCCTGTGAATTGCCTGCATAATAAACGGAACCGTCATTCGTTTTAATATAGGGATCCATTGTATTCTCCAGATATGTATTTCCCGTTTCCGCATCCTTCACATAAGCGACCCGTTTGTTTTGATACCCGGTAAGTCCTTGGGAAAGTTTGATATGACGATTTTCCAGAATGTAATGATTCCGGTTTCCGTCTTCGTAAAATCCCTGTACAGCGTTGGCGGCTTCGTTTGCAAAGACGACCGTGGCACCGAGCGTACTGTCCCTGTATACTTCCGCCGTATCATATGTCTGACTGCCGTTCGGATCATTTACAGGCGTTCCGCCGTTTCCGGAAGAACCGTCCTTCGTCCCGGCCCCGCCGTTCGTTTTGCTCGTACAGGCAGCCGTAAAGCAAACTGCGGCGCAAACCGCCACCGTTCCAAAGATGATACAAATTCGTTTTCTCATTCCCAACATTTGATACAGTTCTCCCTTATAGATATTTTTTTGCGTATTTTTGAACATATTGGCATTTTACCTGATTTCCCGGAAGAATACAAGCCTCTTGTACAGAAAATAAAAATGAAATATAATGACGAAAATAAGAAAGGCGGCGATTTCATGGATGAAAAAATACAGCGGCGCGCGGCAGATTATCATATTAAAATCGGGAATTTCCCGCACGGCAGACTGAATAAAATTACAGACGTTTCCGGAGTCCGCGTCGGGCACGCGACGATAAAAGACGAAGAAAATTATACCGGCGTGACGGTGATTCTGCCATCATCCGGCAACTTGTTTTCAAATAAACTGCCGGCTGCCGCTTATGTGCTGAACGGCTTCGGCAAAAGCGCGGGGCTCATCCAGATCGACGAACTCGGAACGCTGGAAGCGCCCGTTGCGCTGACGGCGACGCTGAATGTGGGAAAAGTGCTGGACGGCATGATGGATTACGTGCTTGGCGTTTGCGAAAAGGATGGGATCGCCGTTCGTTCCGTAAATATACCCGTGCTGGAGTGCAACGATGGCGTAATCAGCAATATCCGCAACCGCGCGGTCGGCAGGGAACACGTCTTTGAAGCGATTCGCAGCGCTTGCGAAGCGTTCCGGGAAGGGGACGTCGGCGGCGGAACCGGCATGATGTGCCACGGCCTGAAAGGCGGAATCGGATCCGCGTCCCGAATCGTAAATATCGATGGAGAAAATTTTACCATCGGAATCCTCGTACAGACGAATTACGGCGCGCTCGCCGATCTCCGAATCAACGGCGATCCCATCGGACAGCGGATCGCGGCAGGCGGAATCAAAACGGATGAAAGCGAAAAAGGGTCCGTGATCGTGATTCTGGCCACCGATGCGCCGCTTTCTTCGCGGCAGCTCCGGCGCGCGCTCAAACGCATCGGCGTCGGTCTGGCACGAGACGGTTCTTACACGAGCCACGGCAGCGGCGAAGTATTTCTGGGTTTTTCAACGGCGAACGCTATCCGCGATGACGGCCTGGCGTTTCATACGGTGCGAAAAATAAAAGACGATTTTCTGAATCCCGTATTCCGCGCTACGGCGGAAGCGACGGAAGAAGCCGTTTTGAATTCCATGCTCTGCGCGGATCCCGCAAAAGCCATCGACGGCACGCCCATCCGCAGCCTCCGCGAATATATGAGCCTCTGAATATGTTTTATTCCGCCCATCCCCTTGCGCAGGCAACCGCCTTCTTCCAGAGACGTTTTCGCTCTTTTCTGGCGTCCGGTTCCATAGCGGGAGAAAAGCGTTCTCTGACGCGCCGGAGCTTCTTGAGTTCCGCACGGTTCTGCCAGAATCCGCTTGCAAGCCCTGCCAGAAAAGCGGCGCCGAGCGCAGTCGTTTCGGCCGTTTCACAGCGTTCCACCGTGACGTCGGACAGATCCGCCTGGAACTGCATGAGAAAGTTATTTTTACTAGCGCCGCCATCCACCTTGAGCGACGGAATCACGGCGCCGACATCCGTCCGCATCGCTTCGAGTAAATCTTCCGTCTGAAAGGCAATGCTCTCGAGCGCCGCCCGGATGACGTGATTGGCGTTGCTGCCGCGCGTAAGGCCAACGATGGTGCCGCGCGCATACATATCCCAATACGGCGCGCCGAGACCCGTCAGCGCCGGCACGACGTAAACGCCGCCGTTATCGCATACTTTACGGGCAAAATATTCGCTGTCCGCCGCCTCACGAATCAGGCCGAGGCCATCCCGCAGCCATTGTACGACCGCCCCGCCGACAAACACGCTGCCTTCCAGCGCATACAGGCGCGGTTCCCCGCACAAGGAGGCGGACACCGTCGTAATCAGCCCGTGACGGCTGGCGCATAATTTCCCGCCGGTATTCATCAGCAAAAAGCAGCCCGTGCCGTACGTATTCTTTGTCTCGCCCATTTCAAAGCACGCCTGACCGAACAGCGCCGCTTGCTGATCCCCCGCTACGCCGCAGACCGGGATCGGCACGCCGGCAATATTGGCGCTGCCGTAGAAATCGCCGGAGCTTTTCACTTCCGGTAAAATGTTTGCCGGAATCTCCAGCGCGCGCAGCAGCGTTTCGTCCCAGGTACCGGTCCGGATATTATACAACATCGTCCGGGACGCGTTTGTAACATCCGTCGCATGGACGACGCCCTGCGTCAGACGCCAGATCAGCCAGGTATCGACCGTACCGAACAACAGCCGTCCTTCTTTTGCCAGTTCCCGCGCGCCTGCAACGTGATCCAGGATCCAGCGGACTTTGGTTGCGCTGAAATAGGCATCGATCCGCAGTCCCGTATTTTCACGGATATACGGCTCCAAACCGTTTTCTTTCAACCGGCTGCATAGATCCGCAGTGCGCCTGCACTGCCACACGATCGCCGGATAGACAGGCGCCCCTGTTTCTTTGTCCCAGAGGATCGTTGTTTCCCGCTGGTTGCTGATTCCGATTGCGACGATTTCTTCCGGTTTGGCGCCGCTTTTCGCAATCACTTCCATCATTACGCCGTATTGGTTCGCATAAATCTCCATGGGATCTTCCTCCACCCAACCGGGCTGCGGATACTTCTGTGCGAGTTCTTTCTGCGCAATCTCCACGATTTTTTGTTCTTTATCGAATAATACCGCCCGCGAACTCGTTGTCCCCTGATCGAGTGCCAGAATATATTTTTTCATCGGATTCACCTTCTTTTTTCCGTATTTTACCATGACCGCAGAATATTTCATAATAAAATTTATATTCACTGCGGGTGGCATCGCGCGGCTGCTTCGCACATATAAATAATATGTATAGATTATTTTAAAGGAGGGATGCCGGATGGTTCTTTCCAACGTCACTTACAGAAGAGCCGTCAGAGCGCGCAGAAAATTGAATCGGGAAGCGTATCAAAAATTTCGGCGGTATACCGCGATGCAGGCAAAAAAAACAGCCGCGCGGGTTACGTCGTTCGCGGCTGTCGAAATCATATTGGTCCTGGTACTGTTTTTTTTCCTGTAAAATATTATCCGATATAACCGGCGGGGTCCACACGTTCGCCGTCTTTGATGACTTCGAAATGCAGATGCGGCCCGGTCGCACGCCCCGTACCGCCCATATACGCGACCAAATCGCCTTTCTTGATTTCATCGCCGACGGAGACGAGCATTTCAGACAGATGCGCATATTTTGTGCATAACCCGTTTCCGTGATCGATACAGATATGGTAACCGTATCCGTCCTCATACCCCACATAGCTCACGGTTCCTTTTCCTGCGGCCCAAATCGGGGTGCCGGTCCCGGAACCGATATCCTGTCCGGAATGATACCGCGTTTCCCCCGTAATCGGATCGCGCCGATACCCGAAAGGCGAACCCAACTCTCCGATCGTCGGAAAATAATCCGGATACCTGTCCGCCGCATCCTGCAGCGCTTCTCTTTTCACATCCAGCCGTTCTATCAGGGTATTTGCGGTTTCCGTATAGCCGAGCGTATCGCGGATCAGCAATTCGATTTGCGAAAAGCTGTTATCGGCGCTGCTCAGCTCGGCGGAAGAACGCGAGGTCGCGCTTCCGATCAGATCGAGATTGTCGATCTGTTCCGTAAAATTCTTGATAATTTCTTCTTTCTCCGTTTCACTGTTTGCCAGAGCATTTTTCTGTTCTTCTATGATCTTGTCTTTTGACTGGGATTCTTCCTGGTTAGACTCCAGAGAATTTGTAAGCGCTTCGATATCCTTCTCGAGTTCCGTTTTCGTCTGCGTAAGTTCCTGAACCAGCTGCGTCTTCTCCGTTTGCAGTCCGGCCACCTTTACCTTCATTACGCACAAATTTAATCCAAGCGCCGTTGTTGCCAATCCCACAAAAACAAGTACCATCGCGCTGGCCGAAATCGTTCTCACGATGTAAAATGCGTCGCACAGCTCGTCCTTTATAAGACGGAAAGCAGCTCCGGTTTTTATCTTAAAACATCTGAATAAATATTTTTTTGGTAGTCTCCCCTTAAGAGCCGCTTTTTGCAGACATTTCAAGAAAGCTTTCGACTGCTTGCCTCTTTTTATGTAATACATGCTTCAGCGTTCCTTCCCTTCTTATCCTTCTCTCTTCGATATTAAAACTAGGTTTTAGTATATCACTTTGGATTTTATTTGTAAATCATATTCACACAAACTTCATTTTTGTGTTCGGTGCGAAGCATCCATACCGCAAAGGGGTCCTGCGCGGTCCCATCCTAGGAACCCGAAAAAGCCGGGCAAAGTCGCGTAGATACACGAAACGCCGCCCGGCTCCGGAGGTCCTGTCATAATATTTTAAAAATTATCTTCCCGGGCGCCCTCCCCTGTTGCCGCCCCCGCCAAAGCCGCCTCCGCCGCCTATGCCGCTGCCCGCGGTACCAATATAAGAAAGGATCGCTGAAACGGTTACGGAGCCGAAAGACGTGCCGCCCGCATAAGATCCGCCTGCCATCAATCCATCGCGCACAATGCCGTCAGAATAGGAGCCGCCCGTATAAACCGTATATTCCGTTCCGTTTTTGAGATCCGGAGAACTGAATAGGACCGAGCTGTACGTTTTCGAAGGAGAGAATGTCAGCAGATCGTTCCCGGCCGCGTCCACGATGCGGACGATGGATCCCGCCTGCTGCTGCTGTGGAAACGTCGTCACAATCACGTTCTGTGTGGAAGTTCCTTCCGGCGTTTCCGCCATGCCGCTGCTGCCCGCGGCGACCAGGAATCCGCCGGTCACAAGGATCGTCCCGTTCGTATCCAGCGCG
>CABQCN010000047.1 GCA_902462635.1 uncultured Oscillospiraceae bacterium | reverse complement strand
GTAGACAGTTTTTGCTGAATATCCGAAACGGTATGAACATTTCCGGGAACGGCAATTTGTATCCGACAAATGCGAAATTACACTTTATCTCCGCAGCTAAAAATGATATGATATATGGGAAAAATATTTTACAGGAGGCTGCGTAAATGGCAATGACAGGGATCCCGCAAACAATTTGTACGATTTACAAAGATCTCGATATTCCGCACAAAACGAAATACGTCATGACAGCCGTGAAATTCCGCGGGCAGTGGGTATTTGTCAGACCCCGCGGCGCGGCGGCATATGCAATGATCGGCGGCAGCGTCCGCAACAATGAATCGCCGGAAACTGCGCTGCGGCGCGAACTTTACGACAAAGCCGGTATCGTTGCCGGAAAAATTTATGAAGTCGCTTCTTATTCCCTCTCCGTAAGAAGCAGAAAAATCGGAACGGCGGGGCGCGCGCCTACCTACGGTAAATTATTTTATACGGAATGTACGGTTCTGGGCAAAACGCCGAATCATAAAACGGAAGAAGTCCTGTGCAGCGCGGAAGATCTTCTCCCGGAACAATATCTCCATCCCGATACGGCCGAACCGCTGATGCGAAAGGTGAAAACCTGGTGCGGCAGCGCCGCTGCCGAGGAACAAACCCCGTTTGCATTTGAAAAGTTATGCGGCGCGGTAACCTACTGCCGGGAAGACGGAATTCTAAAATATATTCTGATCAAAAATCTTTCCGGGCATATCGGGTTTCCGAAAGGTCACGCCGAAAACGGCGAATCGGAATTCGATACGGCACGCCGGGAAATTTTCGAAGAAACCGGCCTTACTCCCGAAATTTTTACAGAGTTTCGCCATAGTTTCCGATATGTCGCGCCCAGCGAAGCAAACGGTTCGCTGCCGGGAGCCGACATGCATAAATCAGCCGTCTATTTTGCCGCGCGGTTTACGCCCGGCGAAATCCCGCAAATCAGGATTCAGGAGGAAGAAGTGCTCAAATGGTGGTTCGTCCCATACGGCGAGGCAATGAAGCTGCTCAATAAGAACGCGGATAAACGCATGCTGGAACTCGCAAACCGATGGATCGAGCAGAACCGCAAATAATATACAAATAGAAAAGGAGCAGATCGCATGGATTGGCCGATCATCAGAGAGTTTGCATGGATCTTTTTAATATACGGGTTCCTCGGGTGGTGCACGGAAGTCGTTTTCGCCGCCGTAAACAGCGGAAAATTCGTGAACCGCGGCTTTTTGAACGGACCCATCTGCCCGATCTACGGATTCTGCGTTCTAACGGTGGTCAAGCTTCTGCACCCGTTCGGGGAAAACATCTTGATCTTGTTTCTCGGCTCCGTCGTGATCACGACGGTTTTGGAATTTATCACCGGCTTTCTGCTGGAAAAACTGTTTCATCAAAAATGGTGGGATTATTCCGATGTGCCGTTCAATATCAAAGGATACGTGTGTCTGAAATTTTCGCTTCTTTGGGGGTTCGCCTGCATGTTTATCGTAAAAATCATCCATCCGCTGACGGTAAAATGTATCCTGATTCTCCCCGATACTTTGAGTACGATATTATGCGCGATATTCCTGTCCGCCGTAATCGCAGACTTTCTACTGACGCTGATCAGCGTCCTGAAACTTCCGCAAAAGCTGCGCACGATTACGGAACTTGAAAAAGCGCTGAATTCCGTATCGGAAAATATCGGAGAGAAGCTTTCCACACGCGCGATATCGTTCAACTCCCGCGCGGAAGAGCTGAAAGCAAAGGGAGATGCCGACCGGGAAGCACTGAAAGAGAAATATAATAAGATTACTTCCAAAAACAATTTCGTGCAGAAACGAATCATAAAAGCCTTCCCAAATATTAAAAACGGCCAATACAAAGAAGCGCTGGAACAGCTCTATAAAAAGTCGGCGGAGAAAAAAGCAGAGAAGAAGTCGAAAAAAGCGCCGCTCAGTGAGAAGGACAAATGATTGAAACGTTATTCCGAAAACGCAGGATCCGCACCTTGCGGGGCAGGCGTATTGCCGAATACGAGATTTTGCCAGAGAAAGCCCTTAGTTCTGGCAAGGCTGTCATCGCTCAGCGTCTTTCCGTAGAAGTAAGTCTCGAAGATCTTACCAGCAATGGGGAGCGCGTTGGCGCCGCGCGCGCCGTGCTCAACGACGATCGCAACAGCGATCTCGGGATCGGCGGCAGGTGCGTAGCAGATCAGTACGGAATGCGAACTTTGTCCGAACGCTTCCATACCGGTTTCCGGCGTACCTGTTTTGGCGGCAACGAATCCTTTCGGAAACGCTTTAAAAGCTTCCGCCGCCGCTGCGCTTTCCAGTACCATCTGGGTCATGCCGGCTTTCACGGACTCCAGCGCGGACGATGACACATCGATTTTCCCGATGCCCGCGTTCTTGCCGGAATTATCCAGCACGGAAGTGCCATCCGTCGTCTTCACATTGCCGATCAGATACGGTACGTTGAGAACGCCGCCGTTTCCGAGCGCAGCGGCATAACGCGCGAGCTGCAAAGGGGTAAAAAGCGTATACAGCTGTCCTATGGCGGTCTGGGCCGTATCCGAATCCGTCCATTTATGATAAATGTCCGTCTCTTTGATCTTCATCGTTTCGGGATTGCTTCGATAACCGGCATATTCATTGATTTCAATTCCCGTTTTTTCTCCGAGTCCGAATTTTTTCGCCCAGACGTCGATGTCATCGACCCCTGTTTCCACGCCGATCTGCTGAAAATATACGTTGCAGGATTTCGAAATCGCTGATTTCAGCGAAATGTTTCCATGATATCCCATACAAGAATGCGTATGATTATTGATTACAAGAAACCCGTTGCATCTGATTTCCCGGGAATCATTCGTTACATGATCGGTAAGGGCCGCCACTGCGGTGATCGGTTTAAAGGTAGATCCTACCGGATACAGCCCCTGCGTGGCGCGGTTCAGGCTCGGCGAAGTCGGATCATTAAACAAATCCATGATCGCCTTCTGCGCCGTTTTATTGGAAGAGGGTTCCAGAAAAATACTGTTGTCATAGTTCGGATAATTCGCCATTGCCAGCGTTTCCCCCGTTTTCGCATTGAGAACCACCACGGAACCGGCCTCCGCGTCGCCGAAATTCTTGATATCATCCTTGGCCGCTTTGATGTTTTCGATTTCTTCACGCAGAATTTCCACACATTTTTGCTGGAACGTATAATCGATCGTCAGATAAACATCGTTTCCCGGGATCGGATCCGTGTACGAATACTCGCGAACGACTCCGTTTTTATCGATATAAACCTCCCGGATCCCGTCCACCCCGCGCAAGTAGCCTTCGGCAACCTGTTCGATCCCGATTTTACCGATGATATCATCGTTAGAATATCCCTGATCTTTCATCAATGCGTATTCTTCCTCGCTGATCGCCCTGACATAACCGAGGATATGGCTGGCTTCTTCCGCGTTGACATATTCTCTGAAATACGTCTCCTCCGTCGTCACGCCCGGGAAATCGAGGTAGCGCGCTTCGATCATTTCCACGGTTTCATCGCAGCAATCCTCCGCAATGACGGAAGGCGTAATATAGCTCAAGCCGAAAGAAAACGTCTCATAGCGTATGATCATGATTTTATACGCTTCTTCATCCGTATACTTCTCATCGATCTTAAAACGTTCCCTGCGGAGATAATTAAAAATTTCCTGCGGTGTGTTCAGGCGGTCGCGGTCCGATTTTTTTATCGCAATCGTATTGATCCAGCTTTTCCGGTCTGCTCCTGCGTCTTCTCCGTTTAAAGAAGTGCCCCAGTCGATCGGATAAGACAGATATTTGCCGAACGTATTCGTATAAGTATCCCCGTTTTCCTGAAACAGATTCACCAGCGCCAGGTACATCGCATTCCGTTCCTCCTGCGGATTATCGACATTTACCATCTGCACTTTATAGGATTTACGCGTAGTCGCAAGCAGAAGGCCGTTTCTGTCATAAATATTTCCCCGCGGCGCGTCGACCGGAAGTTTTGTCGTACTGTCGATCGTCGTCAGCGCTTTGTTGCGGTACATATTCCCATCGATGATTTGCAGCTTGTACAGCCTGCCGATCATAACGGACATCACTGCGACCAAAAGGATAGAAATATAAAAGCATCTGTTTTTCAAAAGGCGCTTCCCTTTGTCGGAAATACTTTCCCAGTTCGGCTTGTTCATTTGAAACCACCCGGCTTTCTGTCTAAAAATTTAATGACGGGAACCATCAGCACCGCAATACAGATACAGTTGTAAAACGCCACCGGTAAAATCCGCGTGCCGAAATGCGTCCAGAATCCCGCCGCATAAATGTCCTGTGCTTCCCCGGCATAAACCGCCAGGAGGCGCACAAGAAAGCTTTCCAAAATTCCATACAGCAGCACGGGCAGCGGCGCAGCGGCAATCGGCCACCACAGCTTCTCCCCGTAATTGAGTTCCGATGTGATAAAAGCGATCACGATCGCAAGGTACATATATAAAAGACCATAAAGACCGATATACCTGCCGTAGACGATATCCACGAAAAGGCCTGTGGAAAGGCCGTATAGGATCGCCTCCGTAAAATTCATACGGATCGCCGCTACGCAGAGCAGCGCCAGCGTCAGATTCGGTTTCGCCCCGAAAATACGCAGGTCATTAAAGAATGCCTCTTGTATAAGGGCAAGGAATACAGCCGATAATATGTAGAATATTATATGCTTCCTGCGTTTCATTCTAAACTCCTGTAATATTCGGGCGCTTAGTCGGCCGGATTCGATTCGGACGGCATCAGCACATAAACGTGGCTGACCGCCATAAAATCGACCGCCGGTTCGACATATGCCGTCCGCGTTTTCGATTCCGCATCTTCACGGATCTCCGTCACGGTACCGATCAAAAGCCCTTTCGGGTATACCCCGCCGCTTTCCGCCGTGATAATCTTATCTCCCACATACAAAGTGGACTCGTCCGTGATCCGGTCGAGCATGAGCCTATGTTCGTAATTTTCATTCGACATGCCGCGCACGCGCACCAGCGCGTTATTCCTGGAGATGCGCGCCATGATGATATTTTGTTCGTCCACGACGCAACGTACCTTGGAAGAAACCGGTCCGGCATTATACACGACGCCGACGAGCCCCTTTGAAGTGATTACGACGCAGCCGCTTTGGATCCCATCCGCCGTTCCCCGATCTACGGTAAACTCATTGAACCAGTCCGTGACGTCTTCGGCGATGACATTCGCCGCTACCATATTATAGTCCTTAAAATATCCCTTCAGATCCAGAAGCGCCCGCAGCTCGGAATTTTCTTCTTTTAATTTTTCATTCTCATTCTCCAGGTTTTTGAGAGAATCGTTTTCTTCCTGCAGGTCGCTGATTTTATCTTTGATCTCGCCGTAATCCCCGATTACGGAAAACGCGTTTTTGATGCTTCTCCCAAAAGAGGAAAACCCTTTCTGGATATATTGGAACGGCGTTCCGATTACTTTATAGACCGAATGCAGGCTGCTGCCCGGCCTGCTCGAAACCGCTATAAAAACGACGAGCAGCACGGTAATCCCCGCCAATATGAAGATAAGCCTCTTTGTCTTCCTGTTCACTGCGAATCAAACACCTCAGAAGATCCCCGACGTACGGTTCTGATATAATATCTTTCTCAGGTTGCCCTCTTCGAGGCATTTCCCCGTGCCGAGCGCCACACAATCGAGCGGATATTCCGCCACGCACACCGGCATGCCGGTTTCAATCTTGATGATTTTATCGAGTCCGCTGAGCAGCGCGCCGCCGCCCGTCAGCATGATGCCTTTCTCCATGATATCCGCGGCAAGCTCCGGCGGCGTTTCTTCCAGCGCCTCTTTAATCGCGTCTACGATCGAGGTCACCGGTTCGCGAATCGCCTCCACGACTTCAGAAGAAGAAATCTTGACATTCTTCGGCAGGCCGGTCAGCAGATCCCTGCCCTTGATCTCCATATATTCTTCCTGCGGCCGCGGATGTGCCGCGCCGATCGTGAGTTTGATATCCTCCGCAGTCCGTTCCCCGATCACCAGATTATGTTCTCTTTTGGTATACATGGAAATGTATTCGTCGAGTTTATCTCCCGCGACGCGCAGCGATTTGGAATTGACGATGCCGCCCATCGAAATGACCGCCACCTCGCTCGTTCCGCCGCCGATATCCACGACCATGCAGCCCGTGGCCTCCTCGATCGGCAGGCCCGCGCCGATTGCCGCAAGCAGCGGCTCCTCGAACAAAAGCGGTTTTTTCCGCGCGCCGGCGCGCTCTGCGGCTTCCTCTACCGCCATATACTCTACCTCAGTCACGCCGGATGGGACGCATATGATCAGATTCGGCTTGCCAACCCCCGCGGTTGCGGTAGCCTTGCGGATAAAATACCGCAGCATCTGCTCCGTCATATCGAAATCGGCGATGACGCCGTCGCGGAGCGGCCGGATCGCGACTACGCTGCCCGGCGTCCTTCCGATCATTCGCTTTGCAGCGTCTCCGACCGCCAGAACTTCATTCGTATTTTTATTAATCGCCACAACGGACGGTTCTCTTATAATAATTCCTTTACCGGACATATGGACGAGCGTATTCGCCGTTCCCAAATCGATTCCAATATCACGTGCCATAATCTTCAGATCCCTCGTTTACCGTTTTTTCTTTAATCTTTATAAGATCTCCCTCGCGGTACATACTATAATATTTCCCGTTTCCCACGATCATATGATCCGCAACGTCGATCCCGATGATCCTGCCGGCTTTGACAATGCGCTCCGTCGTCTCATAATCCGCTCTGCTCGGCACGCAGTCCCCCGACGGATGATTATGCGCAAGTACGACGGCGGACGCCAGATTCTGGATCGCGTTGTAAAATACTTCCCGCGGATGGACGAGCGTCCTGTCGACGGTGCCGGACGAAATCCGGCAGCTGGAAATGTAATTCCACTTTTTATCAAAAAAAAGCACCTGGAAAACTTCCTGCCGCAGCTTTTTCATATCGGACATCAGCATCGCGCTCAGATATTCGTGGTCCGTGATTTTGACCTTGCCCTTGCGCCGTCCGAACGCAATGCGCTTCCCCACTTCGGCCGCAGCGTGGATCTCGATCGCTTTGACGCGTCCGATGCCTTTGCAACTTCTGAGTTCGGCGATTTCCGCGCTCCCGATATCGGCAAGGCTTCCGTGTTTCAAAAGGAGCTCTTCCGCAATAGTGAGGGCTGATTTCTCCCTTGTGCCCGACTTGACGAGAACCGCAAGCAGTTCCGCGTCGCTGAGCGCTTCCGCGCCGCACCGTTCCAGCCTTTCATAAGGCCGCATTCCTTCGGGAATTGTTTTCATAGACATAATTTATACCTCCTGGAGGCTTGTTCCGACTATGAATACCGCAGTTTCTAGTATACCTGCATTTCCCGTAAAATACAAGTTTTAATTCAGCTTCACGCGTTTGAGCCGCAGCGCCGAACATCGGACTCAAAGTAACGCCGATTCCGTATAATACCCCCGCCGCGATCGGGATCCCGATCGTATTGTAAATCAGCGCCCAAAATAAATTTTCCTTGATATTTTTAATGACCGCCCTGCTCAGCCGCAGCGCGGCCGCAGCGTCGTTCAGGTCGCCCCGGATCAGTACGATATCGGCGGATTCCACCGCGACCTCCGTACCGGCGCCGATCGCAATTCCCACGTCGGCGCGCGCCAGCGCCGGCGCATCATTGACGCCGTCCCCGATCATTCCCACCACGGTTTTTCCGTCTTCCTGGAACTCTCTGACATACCGTTCTTTGTCCCCCGGAAGCACGCCGGCTTTGAACTCGTCGATGCCGGCTTTGCGGCAGATATTTTCCGCGGCAGCTTCGTTATCTCCTGTCAGCATGACGGTACGGATCCCCATATCGTGAAATTTCCGCACGGCGGCGGCGCTCGTTTCCTTGATCTCGTCCGCCGCCGCCAGTACGCCGATCAGGCGCGTTCCTTCCGTAAAATACAAC
>CABQCN010000046.1 GCA_902462635.1 uncultured Oscillospiraceae bacterium | reverse complement strand
GCCTGTGATCCGCTTCGATGATTCGGAAGAAAAAACGCTTTTACTGGATGGACTTGCCGTGTTTCGGGAAAATCGGCTGACAGGATATTTTGCCGCAGAGAACATGCAGTACTATTTGCTGATGGTAGAACCTCTAAATGGGGGCGGCTTTGTTCATACCGAGAAGCTGGACGAAAAGGAAACGGCCGAAGTAACCGTCGGAATCCGCCGCAGCACGCCGAACATTAAATATGAATATAAAGATTCACATTTGAAATATACGATCGATATCGATCTTGTCATTGCCGCCGTAGAATTCAATACGGAAGCATTTAAATTATATCCCAATACCGAAAAAGGCTTACAGAAATTAAATTTCCAGTTGGAACAGAATCTATCGGAATCCATTCGAAATATGATTTACGACTATATCGATACCAATTCGGAAAATGATCTGCCGGACATCTTCGGATTTGCCGACGCGATCTATTATAAAGATCCCGATCTGTGGCGGAAACTGAAATCGGAATGGCCGGAGCTGTATAAAAATGCAAGCTTTGATGTCCAATGCAGCATGATCATCAATGATACGGGTCTGATCAAACATCACTAAGGGGAGGAACGAATATGGCGCCTTTTGTTATTACGCTTCTCTATTTTTTGATACTCCTATGGATCGGACTGCGCCGGAACTGGAAAAACGGATCGAGACGGGAATTCTGGGTATCGGCAGTGTTTTTGACCGCCGGGTTTATCATTCTTGCGCTTGCCAGTTTCGATATCTATCTCCCCAGTCCGTTTATTCCCGTCAAATGGATAATTCATACGGTTTTTAATTTTAAATAGGAGGCTCGGACATGCCTGGAAATACGTTATCCATGCGTCACGCATTTTCAATTATTATGCTGATACAGATCAGCAACAGCATTATTATAGGATATCCCGATACCGGCGGACCGGAGACCTGGATTTCTTTGCTAATCAGCGCTGTGTTCATCACGCCGCTGATGATGTTATATGCCCGGTTGATTCGTTTACTGCCCGGAACCGATTTATACGGCATGATGCGGTTTGCGTTCGGAAAATGGGGAAACTGGATTTTTTCTGTTTTCTATGCTTTTTATTTTCTGACATTGTCGGGGCTGGTTCGGGGAAATTATGCGGAATTTATCCATCTGACATCCCTGTACCAGACGTCTTTTATTATTATTTGCCTGGCCTTTTTTGTTGTATGCGTCCATTTGGCAATCAAAGGCCCTCCTATTCTGGGACGCTGGTGCTTTATCATGCTGCTTCTGGCGGGAAGCAGCATTCTGATTCTCTCTTTATTATCGATCGGCAATATGCAACTTAAAAATTTGCTTCCGCTGAAAGAAGAAGGCCCCGGCGGCCTGATTTATAATGCATTGCGGTTTATCCCGCTGCCGCTTGCGGAGTCGGTTATGTTTCTTGGCATTGCCAATCATCTGGACAGGAGCGTCAATCCCTACAAATTATTTATATTCAGCAACTTCTCCTCTGTCTTGTTTTTTATTATATTGTTTCTCCTGAGCTGCTCCATATTGAGCTGGGATACGCTGACGGCAATGTATTTTCCGTCCTATAAAGCGGCAAGCGTGATCCATGTCGGAAGCATCGGCACGCGAATCGAATCCATCATGTCTTTTATGTTTGTTTTGTCCGGCATTTCAAAAGTATCTCTTGCATTGACCAACGGCGCGAAAGCCGTACAGCACATTTTCTTTTTGAAAAAATATAAACCGCTGTTATTGTCGATCGGATTTTTCAGCGTCGCGCTTTCCGCGATCGTCTTTGTCAATATTATACAGATGTTTGATTTCATGCATTATTATCTGATCTACGCAATTCCGTTCCAGGTTTTGATTCCGTTCTTCCTTTGGCTTGTAATCGAAATCAAAGTCAAAAAGCAAAAAAAATTTCCGCCTGCCGGAAAGACGGAGGCGCTGCAGGAGCTGTGAAAGGCATATAAACTATTTTACTATATCATAAGGCACCGCTTTCCTATTGCATAAAAGCGGTGCCTTTCTTGTCTAGCCTTTTTATTTCTGTTTTTTGCGCTTTACGATGATCAGAACCACGACGATTGCCACGACGGCTGCCGCCACTACGGCAATGAGAATCACGGTCGTCGTATCCATTCCGCCGCTTTCGGAGGTATTTGATGTTGTGGCGGGCGCGGGCGTTTTTGCGGTCGCCGTTGCCGTAGTAGCGGGCGCGGGCGTCGGCGTTTCTCCGGAAGGAGACGGCGTCGCAGTTTCAAATTGCGTAAAATCTCCGTTGAAATTTTTCGCTGCCTCCATGGATTGGAAAAACGCGATCCACTCGATTTCAACCGTGCAGTCCGCTTCCGTAGAAGAGAACGGATCGTAACGGAACGAAATGATATCGCCGGTATAATTCGTGTTGCTGCCGAGATTTACGGGAACCATTTGCCAATCCACAGTATCTTCATAGGGAAAAGAAACGGCGCCCGCGGCGCTCGGGCCGCCGAAATCCGTCGTATTGAAGAAAAATTGCCCGGTCAGGGGAGATCCCTCGGAACGTTTTACCTTGAAAAGAAGAACCGGATAATCTTCCGCGCGGAGCGTTGCGGCGTCTTCCGACGCGTTCAGATACATATTCGGATCATTGCCGGCCGTGATATTGATTACCAGGATATTGTCTTCGATCTGCGCGGCGATTTGATTCCCCGTAGGGGTGAAATACGATTCTGCCTCGTCGTCGGAAAAGCGCATGACCGCGCCGGGCGCGTTGTCTTTGCCGGAGCTTTCTACTTTTGGTTTTTCCAGTTCCCCGTAATCTTTCTCCGGTGCAGAGGCGTACACGACCTGCAGCCTTAGGGAATTGTCCGGCGTATAGATTCCGTTTTCATAGACGTATTGCCCTTCATACTCGCCGTCATAGCGGATTCCGGTCTGCACGCCGTTTTCGCCGGCTTTCGTGATTTCCAGCACATAGGTTCCTTTCGGCAGCGGTGCGTCCGCCGTCCATTCGATTTCCTGGAACCCGTCGGTATTGTATGTGATCGTACCCGTTTTTACCGCGTCTTTCCCGACAGACGTTTCGTAATCCTGTTCAAAAGGATAAATCGTATAAGTAAAAGATGCGTCCGAATTGACCCAGCAGGCGCACGCGACCGAAAGTTTCTCGACGTCGCCCGAGAAGGAGAGAACCGCGCCGACGATGTCGCTGGGAGAAAGCTGTCTGGCATTGCCGACCTTGACGCCGGAAAACTCTACGGTTTTCGTTTCTGCGAATACGGACGGAAGCGCAGCGGATGTGATCAGGAATACCAATACCGTCACCCATAAAAATAATTTGCCTCGTTTCATTTTGTACCTCCAATTTCCGGGAAATTTCATTTCCCTTTCTATCATAAGATAAAAATTTCAGATCTGTGTTATTCCGCCGTTAAATTCCGGTGTAAAAATATCTTTTCATTTTTTCATTTTATGTCATACGATACGCCCATTATTACATGAATGTTAAAGACTGTCAACAGTATATTCATAAAAAACCCCCGGATCGGAAACTCCGATCCGGGGGTTCGCTTACTTCTCGTTTTATTCGAGTCCTTGCAAAATTTTCGCAAGCTCGGAATCCGGGCCGAGGATAACGGTTTTCTGCTCTCCGTTCAGAGAGTTCTTCAAGGTATCCAGAGAACGCATAAAAATGTAAAAGCTTTCCTTATCAGCCGTGTTGAAGGTTTCCGCAAGCAGCTGCATGTATTGTTTTTCACCCGCCGCCACGATTTCCTCCGCCTGTGCTTTGGCGTCCGATACGATGATATTCACTTGCTTATCCACATCGTTTTTCATTTTTGTCGCTTCCGAGGTTCCTTCCGCACGGTATTTCTCCGCAGTCTGATTTCTGTCAGAAATCATCCGCTGATATACGGCCTCCTCGTTTTCTGCAGGCAGATCGAAGCGCTTAATCTTCACGTCGGTGATTTCGATCCCGTAATCCGTAGTCGCTGATTTTACCTGGTCGTATACCACGACATTCAGGTCGCTACGGCCATCGTCTACGGAAGGCGTGATGATGGAATCCTGCGACATGGTGCCGATGATATTCTTCAGCGCGTTGTATGTCGCGGCATCCAAACGGTTCTGCGCCTCCGGAATGGAACCGAGCGTCTTATAAAACATCATCGGATCGGAAATTTTCCACAATACATAGCTGTCCACGCTCATTGCTTTCGAGTCGCTCGTCAGGACATCGGAAGGCGCAAGATCGTATAGTTGAATGTTCTTTGGGAAAAATTTCACCGAATCCGTGAACGGTACTTTAAAATGCAGGCCCGCCGTCTTTTCAATTCGTTCGATTTTCGAAAAACGGATGACATAAGCGTATTCATTTTCTTCTACGCAGTAGCAGGAGGCGGCCGCCGTAATGACTATGAAGATCGCTGCAATAATTCCAATAATAATTGTTTTCTTTTTCATCGCTGTTACTCCTTTCCCGGATTCTGGGTTTGATTCGCCGAAGTCGATCCTCCGCCGAAGCTTTCGATCGGAAGCAATTTGGTGACGCCATCCCCGGCTGTGTCGATATAAAGCTTGATATCCGGTAAAATTTTCTCGAGCGCTTCATAATACATACGCTTTTTTGTGATAGACGGATTCATTTCATACATTCCGTAAATTGCATTGAACATTGCGATCTGTTCTTTCGCTTCGTTGATTCTGCTTTGCTTTAAGTATTCCGCATTCTGCAGCAATTTATCGGCCTCCGCTTCGGCAGCCGGGATGTTTGCGTTTTCGTATGCTTTTGCTTCATTCAGGGCCGTTTCTTTACCTTGCTTTGCGGTTTCTACGGATTTGAATGCCGCGATGACTTCCGCCGTAGGAGCTTCCGCGTCCTGGATCTTTACGTCGATCAGCATCAGGCCGACATCATATTTATCAAGCTCCGCCGTGATCATTTCTTTTGCTACCGCCTGGATTTCCGCTTTTTTGACAGTCAGCACATCGTCGACGGCATAGGAACTGACGACGGTCCGCACCTGGCTCTGTACCAGATTTTTGATGATACTTTCCGGACTTTGCGACGCGTAAACGTATTTTTCGGGATTTACGATTTTGTATTCGATATAAAAATCGATATTGACGATATTGAAATCCCCCGTGATCATTTTACTTTCGTTTGCAACGCTGACATCCGCGCCGGCCTCGTCGGAATGCAGATAGCCGATGTAGACTTTCTGATATACGTTGACATCGACGCGCTGCGCCTTCTGAATGCCGAACGGCAATTTCAAGTGGATTCCCGGATCATCGACGACGCTGGTGATTTTACCGAACGTAGTGATCACGGCGTGCTGCTTGTCGTTTACGGTATACCAGCAGGTCGATGCCAGGATAATAACGAATATCAGCACAAGGACGCCGATTACAGAATATTTAACTGTTTTCTTCTGTTTTGGACTCATATTTTTGAATGGGATATCTATGACGACGTTTCCGTTTTTGTCATATTTCATAACAGACTCCTCCTTTTCACAACTGCGCTTTAGCGCATCGAATACAGTGTATCATAATTCCTGCGGAAAGTAAAAAGATCAGGAATAAAATTTCCGGGACTTGCATATACTGCATAACGGAGGATTTTACGTCATGAAAAACGATGTTGTAAAAATTGTATTGCGCGCTGCTGCCGCGGTTCTTGTTGTCGCCTGTATCTGGACCATTACGGATAAGCTGTTTTCTGCCGCCAACGCGCAGGAAGACGTGCCGGGCGTGTTGGAGATTTTACCGGCGGGAAGTATCGCCGAGAATAAAAACGGACAATCTCTGCCTGCGGCCGTACGAAATTTTGAAATCAACCTGCGGTATGACAACGGCACGGAGATCATCCGCCATTACGACGTGCACGGTAAGGAAGAAAACAGCAATATTTACGGATATGTCCAGGTGTGGAAGGCGGAACAAGGTCTGGAGCATTATCTGAAAATCAGCAGGGAGTATATGAGCGCTACTGTTTTTGGATTCCGGGAGGAGATCGTTAAGCTCAACGGCGTATCCTGGCAGAAATGGGATTATATCGTCAACGATATCGCAGTATCGCAGGGATTTTACGAAGAAGACGGGCGGATCACCATTTGCAGCCTGTGCGTGCCGTATCAGGAAAAAACATATGCGTTCGATAAAATTTTCTTAGAGCTGCTCGAGAGCGTAATCGCATAAGCCGAGCGCCGAGATTGTGCAGCTTTCACACTTCGGCTTACGGGCGGGGCACACCGCCCTGCCATGGATTACCAGGCGATGGCAGAAGTTCCCGCTTTCCTCCGGATGGGCCTCGTTCGGCGGCAGAAGGGTACGCAGGTCGTTTTCGATTTTAACAGGTTCGGTGTTTTGCGTGAGGCCGATCCTTCCGCATAATCGGATCGCGTGGGTATCGATTACATAAGACGGCTTATGGAATGCGTCTCCCAATACCAAATTCGCCGTTTTCCGGCCGACGCCTGCGAGGGAAAGCAGGCCTTCCATCGTATCGGGAAGCTCGCCGCCGAATTTTTCACAGAGATCCCGGGCGCAGCTTTTGATATTCTTCGCTTTATTATGGAAAAAACCGGTGGATTTAATCAGCTCTTCTATTTCACGGATATCGGCGGCGGCAAAAGCCTGTGGGTCGGGGAACCGCGCGAACAGCGCGGGCGTAACCAGATTGACGCGGGCGTCGGTACATTGCGCCGATAACTGCGTACTGATCAGAAGCTGGAAAGGGGTTTCGTATGTAAGAGAGCAGACGGCGTCCGGATAGAGACGCTCCAATTCTTTGACGAGCGGCGGCATTTTTGCCGCCGCTTTTTTTAAAAATAACGTATTGTCAGTTTGGTTTTGTTTCATCTAAAACGACCTCGAAATTCAATGTCTGTCCGTCTCCGCTGCGGTAAACCTCGATCCGGACGGTTTCTCCCGGCTTACAGTTAAGCATATACCGGCGCAGCTCCGCAAAAGAGGAAATTTTTATATCATTGATTTTTGTAATAATATCATCCGCTTTGATTCCGACTTTGTCGGACCCGGAGGAGGCCGTGACGCTTTGGATATACGCGCCGCGTTTCCAACCTTTGTTATCGGCAACGGACGCGGTGTAATTGGTATCTATCGTGACGCCCAGAAGCGGCTTGTTATAATAGCCGTATTCCCGAATCGATTCGACGATCGTTTTCACCGTATTGGAATTGATTGCGAACCCCATTCCCTCATATTCCGTAGAAACGATTTTGATGACGCACAGGCCGATCAGTTTTCCTTCTTTATTGAGCAGGGCGCCGCCGCTGTTGCCGGGGTTGATGGCCGCCGTCGTCTGGATCAGATCGTATACCGTTGTGTTATTCGTCGTAACCGTTCTGTTGATTCCGCTCAGAATGCCCTCGCTGATAGAATTCATATAAGTGAGTCCCCCGGGGCTGCCGATCGTAATCGCCGTTTCTCCCGTCGTAAGCGTATCGGAATCCGCAAATTCGATAGGCTGCAGATTCTCTGCGGCGACGCGGAGCACTGCGATATCGTTCGCCGCATCATAACCGATAATCTCTGTCGCATACGACCATTCGGAAAGATCCGTTTTAAAGTAAATGCGGATTGTGAAATTCGAATTGATTCCCTTGGTCGAGCGGTCAATGGCGTTTTCTACGACGTGACAGTTTGTTACGATGATCCCATCCGCGGAGTAAACGATTCCCGATCCCATGGAAACAACGGTTTCATATTGGTTCCATTTGCTTCCGCTGACTTGTGATACTGCGATCCCGACAACGGAGTTTGCGGCTTTCGCATAAACGGCTTGTGCAATTTGGCTGTCTCCGTTTACGTTGATGGTGACGTTATCTCCTTTTGAAACGGTCTGATCGCCGATCTGCACATCATTTCCCGAAGGATTGTTGGTTTGGCCGGACGAAGATTTCCCGGAACCGGAATAGAGGCTGGCAAGAAAACTTTTGTCTTTGGTCGGGAAAAATGCGAGCAGACCGAAAATGATGA
>CABQCN010000045.1 GCA_902462635.1 uncultured Oscillospiraceae bacterium | reverse complement strand
TGTTCCACCGCCTGCGCGGCAGCCGCCACGGCATACTGCGTATATAAATCCATCTTGCGGACTTGATTCTTCTCGATGTATTGCAGAGGATCGAAATCTTTTACTTCAGCAGCGATTTTTACTTTAAATTCTTCCGTGTCAAAACGCGTGATATAGCCGACGCCATTGCGTCCTTCCCGCAGCCCTTCGTAAAATGTCCCGATATCGTTTCCGATCGGCGTTACTGCTCCGATCCCCGTAACTACTACCCTTTTCATTCCATAATACCTCCGATTTTCAAGAATATGTCTCTTTACATGCACAATCCGCCATCTACGCGGATCACTTCGCCTGTAATATAGGACGCCATAGCGGATGCCAAAAACAAAGCGGCGTCAGCGATGTCATTTACGTTTCCGAAATGTTTTACCGGGATCTTTCCCAGATATTCCTGTTTCAGTTCTTCTCTTAAAGCTGCGGTCATATCCGTTTCGATATACCCGGGCGCGATTGCATTACAGGTAATTCCTCTGGCGCCGAGTTCGCGGGCCACCGTTTTTGTAAGCCCGATCAGTCCGGCCTTGGAGCTGACATAATTCGCCTGCCCCGCGGTGCCGAGCAGCGCGGAAACGGAAGTGATATTGATGATGCGTCCGCTCTTTTTCTTTGCCATATGGGAATAAACGCTTTTGATCATATTGAAAGCGCCTTTCAGGTTGACGTTGATCACTTCGTCGAAATCCGTTTCTTTCATCTTCAGGATCAGGTTGTCTTTTGTGATTCCGGCGTTGTTGATCAGGACATCGATCCCGCCGAAGTCCTTGATCATCTGCTGTACGGTTGCTTCCGTCTCTTCATAGTTTCCGACGTTGCATCGGTAGGCCCGGGCCATAACGCCTTTTGCCGCGATTTCGTCTTGCACCGCGGCCGCGGCCGCTTCATTTCCCGCGTACAGGATCCCCAAATGCGCGCCCATTTCAGCAAAGCGCAGCGCGACGGCCTTTCCGATTCCCCGCGAGCCGCCAGTAACGACCACTGTTTTTCCTTCTAACAAAAATAAATCTTCCATCATCCGATCCCTCCGTTTGCAAGTACCTCCGTATAATGCAGCACCCTTACGTTTTTATCGATTTTGCGGATCAGTCCGCTAAGAACTTTTCCCTCGCCGGCTTCAATAAATACGGAAGCGCCGGCGCGGATCATCTGTTCGATCGTTTCCTGCCATTGCACCGCGCTGCAAATTTGCTCGGCAATCAGATTTTTGATATCACGTTCGGTTTCGCCGTACGGCCTTGCCGTGCGGTTCGCATAAACAGGAACTGCCGCAGGCTTTACCGGAATATCCGCGGCATATTCTCGCATTTTTTGCGATGCCTCTTCCATAAAGCGGCTGTGGAACGCCCCGCTGACCGCGAGTTTCCGAAATTTCCCGCCGTTTTCTTTGATCTTGCCGGCAATGGCATCGAGGTCGCATTCCCTTGCCGCTAAAACAATCTGGCCGGGACAATTGAAGTTGACTGCCTGCGCATCTTTAAAATCTTTGAGAACGTCCATAAGTTTCTCCGCTTCCATGCCAAGCGCCGCGCCCATTGCGCCCGGATTCTTCTCTGCGGCGCATTGCATGAATTCCGCCCTTTTACACACGAGGCGAAATGCGTTTTCTTCGCTGAGGACGCCTGCAAACGCAAGCGCCGCGATCTCGCCGAGGGAAAAGCCCGCCGTAAGATCGGCCCTGACGCCCAGCGCCTGTACCGCTTTGGCGGCAGCCAGATCTACCGTGAAAAGGCAGGGCTGCGTATGGATCGTCGTATCCAGTTCTTCTTTCGTTCCGTAGAAACACTGCTGCGAAGTTCCGGGCCGGATGCGGTCCGCCATCGCAAAAACCGCCGCTGCAGCTTCCGAAGTTTCATATAATTCTTTTCCCATGCCGGGACATTGCGCTCCCTGTCCGGAAAATACGAATGCGATTTTACCTTCTGACATCTTGCGTCCTCCTCTTACAGAAACCGGGATGCCTGCTCCAGGCATTCCGCCGCTTCGTTTATGATTTCTTCTATGATTTCTTTTGCAGGCTGTTCTTTTTTGACCAGACCGGCGATTTCCCCGGCAATAAAGCTCCCCTTCCGGGCATCGCCATCCTGCACCGCCGCGCGCAGCGACCCGACTGCAAAGGCTTCGAGTTCCTCCTCCGAGCCGGCAGGATCCATTTCTTTTTTGGCATACGCCAAACTGAACGGCGACTTCAGGGAACGTACGGGATGCCCCAGCTTCCTTCCGGTAACGATGGTATCGCGGTCCGCCGCTTTGAAAAGCCGTTCCTTATATTCCCTGCTGATGCAGCATTCCCGCGCGGAAAGAAAGCGCGTGCCGAGCTGCACGCCCGCCGCGCCGAGCATCAACGCGGCGGCAACGCCTCTGCCATCCCCGATGCCGCCCGCAGCAATCACCGGGACCGATACCGTATCGCATACCTGCGGGATCAGGGGCATCGTATTCATTTCGCCGATGTGCCCGCCGGACTCTCCGCCTTCCGCCACCACGGCGGCAGCGCCGGCCCGTTCCGATAATTTTGCCATAGAACACGCCGCGGTTACAGGAATTACTTTTATTCCGGCATCCAGCCACGCTTTCATATACTTTGTAGGATTCCCTGCGCCCGTAGTAATGACGGGAACCGTCTCTTCCGCCAGCATTTGCGCGACTTCTTCCGCGTGCGGACTCATCAGCATAACGTTGACCCCGAACGGCCGGTCCGTCAGTTCCTTCGTGCGCCGGACTTCCTCTCTCACCCATTCCGCGGAAGAATTCATCGCAGAAACGATTCCGAGACCGCCCGCATTACTCACCGCTGATGCAAGTTCGGCGTTTGAAATCCACGCCATTCCTCCCTGTAAAATCGGATACTTGATTCCAAGCAGTCCGCACAACTCCGTTTTTATCGTTTTCATATCGCGTAATCTCCTGATTTCTTATTTCGCCCAGCGGAGGATCGCAGCCGCCGATATCAGCCCGCCGCCGAACGCCGCGAACGCAATAATTTCGTCTTTTTTGATCTTTCCGCCCCGGTTCAGCTCATCCAGCGCGATCGCGCATCCGGAAGACGAGGTGTTTCCGTATTTATGGATCGTAGACATATACCGTTCCTCCGGAATCCCGAGCCTTCCGACGACCGCATTCGTAATACGTTGATTCGCCTGATGTAAAATAACGTGATCGATCTGTCCTTTCTCTGTAATCCCGGCGGCTTCCATCGCCTCCGCAATATCTCTGCAGGCAGAATTGACCGCGAATTTAAAGACTTCCCCGCCGTTCATACGAAGGCGCGGTTTTCCGTTTTCGCCGTAATCGATATTCAGAACCTCCCAGTTCCCCTGAGCATGTTCTACGAAGGAAAGCAGACACTCCGCGCCGCTCCGCGCCACAACCGCGGCGCCGCTGCCATCGCCGAACAACACGCAGGTACTCCTGTCGCTCCAGTCGGTAAGCCGCGACATTCCTTCCGTCGCGATCACAAGTATTTTCCCCACATTCCGCTTCGACCGGATAACACACTGCGCAATGTCCAGCGCATACAAAAAACCGGCGCACGCCGCGTTGATATCGATCGCCGGGCAGCGCAGCCCGAGTTCCTTTTGAACGCAGCAAGCCAGCGAAGGAGTGATATAATCTCCGTGCACCGTAGCGCAGAGCAGATAATCGATTTCTTCCGGTAAAACGCCGGCGTCTTCCAATGCGGCTTTCGCAGCACGTACGGACATACCGGTGCGCGTTTCGCCGTCTTCCATGATGTGACGTTCTTTGATGCCCGTTCTGGTACTGATCCACTCGTCCGACGTATCCACCATGCGGGCCAAATCCTCATTCGTCAATATTTTATCCGGCACATAATGTCCCGTCCCGATTATTTTACATCCAGTATCGTATTCTACCATACCATCGCCTCCAAATTTATTTTACGGCTTTTTCCGCCTGTTTAAACCGGAAAAAAAATCATTTACTTTCACAAGTCCTCTGATGAGAACCGCCATTTCTTCGTCATTAAATTCCTTTGCAACTTCCCTGACAAGCTTTTTGTGGATGTATTTATGAACTCTGTCGATTTTATTTCCCTGTCCCGTAAGCTTTACATGAACAATACGCTTATCCGCTTCATCCCGGATCTTACAGACATAGCCCTTCTTCTCGAGTCCGTTGATTGCGATTGTAATCGCCGACAGCGTATAGCCCAGGTCACTCGCAAGCTGGGTGATCGTTGCCCCGCCTGCATCCGAATCGTCCCCCACTCTTTCCATCAGATGCAGTTCGCTGATAGACAATTTCAGATGCTTATTTTTTTTGATCTTTTCTTCTTCCAGATCGTTGATATTTTTATAGGTTCTCGTCAGCAATACGTTCAGCTCATCGCAAAATTCCGTTCTATCCGTATCGACCGGCTCCCTTCTTCCTATTTTGGAAAATCTTAGTTAAATTATTTAATTAAGCGCTTTAAGTATATTCCTAAAATAATTTTTTGTCAAATAAAAAAAGCAGCAAACCTTTTGCAGATTTCCCACACTATATAGATGCATACATGCCCTCCGCATGTTATTCTTTTTTAGAGGAATCCCCAAATGTAATTTGGGGATTTTTCTATTTTACCGCAGCGCTCTTTCGCCCCGTTCCGCTCCGGACAATCTGGAAAAGTCGAATTCCGCCTGGCGGAGAAATTCCACGCCCATTAGAAAGCATCCCGCCTGGCTCGGATGTACCCTGTCCCATGCCAGAAAAGACGAATGACGGAATTGCAGGAAATCGTCGAACGCTTTTTGCAGATCCACGCAGCGGAGTCCGTATTCTGCTGCCAGCTTTTTGGTAATCCCCGTATATTCGTCCATCCGCCTGCGCATCGGATCTTCTTTCTGGCGTTCGATATAATACGGCGTCATCAGAAGGATGCCTTTCACATGCGGCAGCGTACGCTCTATCAGTTCGCGGTATGTCTTCTCATAAACATCCGGATCCACATGCTGTTCTTTCAGCGCCGGCGAATCGAACTGCCTCCAGACATCGTTGATTCCGATGCAGATGCTCACCCAATCCGGATGCAAATCGAGCAGATCGCGTTCCCATCTGTTTTTCAGATCGAGGATATTGTTTCCGCTGATCCCCGTGTTCGAAATCCGGATCGTGCGCTCCGGATAAAATACATTGATAAAATTTTCGACAACGCGCACATATCCGGAGCCGACGCCTTCAAACAAACCTTCCCCGACCGGCATTCCATGCCCGTATTCCGTTACGGAATCCCCGATGAAAACAACTCTTTCTCCCGTATTAAAAATCATACTAATCCAACCTTTCCCACAGTTTTGTCGCTGACAAAAGACGATATATTGTAAAGCGCGAGAACCTCCGTGATCCCGTGCGCCTGCGCGTATTCCGCGATATTTCCATTGAAATACCGCAGGTCGAGAACATAAATATTGTCGAAATATCCATATAAAAAAGGAATAAAACAATTCGCATATGAATCTTTCAGGATCAGGAGGTTTTCCCCCGTACCGGTTCCCGGTTCCGGTATAATATGCATTTCTCCATAGTTTCCGCCGAAGAACGCAGCATATTTATCTTTTTTATTTAAATATTCCGGATCGCAAAAGCCGTTCGTAAAATTCTTTTCCGCCCCGTCGCACCGGACGCGCGCTTCGCATCCTTCCTGCGGAATATAAAACTGAACCGTATCGTACGGCGCGTCCAGGCGCAGGACCTTCGAATACAGCGTACCGCGGAACGGGCCGGGCGCCGTCACGATCTTATAATCGGATTGCGGGCGCGCCTCCCTTCCCGTAGACGCGCACCATAACAAATAAGCAGCATACGCGCTGTCCGTGGTCCAGTGATGGTCCGTTTTATAATACGGATATTCCACGTTCCCGATGGCCGCGGCCGGATTGATCACCGTATAATCTCCCAATTCTCGCAGCGCCGCAGAAAGGACTTCGAATTCGTCGAAAAACGGCGCATTGGGAGGCAGCTTATCCCGCAGCACGGCGGAAGCCGTCGGTACCGGCAGAAAGCACAGCTTCTCCGCGCCGATCCCCTCCCCGGCAAGCTTGGTAAAATATTTTTTCAGCGCGGCGAGGTTTTTGCGGTAGATTTCGCGATCCACATCGCCGTCCGTCTTTTTTTCGATATAATAATCATCTGCGCAGAAATACACCCCGTTCGCCTCGTCGCTTCCCATTGCGGCAAGCAGGGTGCTTTGGGCGCCGATCAGGAATTCTCTGCCTGTAAGCCTGTCGCTGACATAATCCTCCATATCTTTTTCAAATTCGCCGCTGACGACAGCGCCGACCGTAACATCAGGCAGCTCCTGTAAATATCTGTTTTCGTTTTCGGAAAAGTTTTTATTTTTATATAAAAAACTTCCGGCGGAGAAAAACGCAAGAAACAGCACAAAAATAAGAATCGTAATTTTATCTTTCATAACCGGCGTTTCTCCTTTCTTTAAAATCTGAAATACAAAAACGGATTGTACGAATCGCCGGCCAGAAACAAAACGCAGAGCAGCAATAACGCCGCGGTGCCCGCGCAGCGCCAGTATCCGCTTTTCAATCTGGCGCCGAGCTTTTTGCCGAGTTCCGTCGAACAGACCGCAAGTACGGCCAACAGCAAGATCGCATTGCGCAGGATATACGTCGTTTCTCCGCTCCAGCCGGACACGCCGATGCCGAACATCGCTTTAAAATACGATCCGATTTCGCCAAGCGTCCCGCATTCGAAAATCACCCATCCGAATATGACCAGCAGCAAGCTGTAGAGATGCGAAAAGAAAGCAGGAATTTTCTTCAGGACTTTTAACAGCGCCAGTTTTTCAAACGCCAGAATCACGCCGAAATAAAGTCCCCATATCACGAAGTTCCAGCTGGCGCCGTGCCAGAGTCCCGTGAGCATCCATACGATCAGAATATTAAAGATCTGCCGTGCGAGTCCCTTTCGGTTCCCGCCAAGCGGGATGTACACATACTCACGGAACCAGGTCCCGAGCGAAATATGCCAGCGCCGCCAGAATTCCGTGATACTTTTGGAAACATAAGGATGATCGAAATTCTCCAGAAAATTGAATCCGAACATTTTCCCGAGACCGATCGCCATGTCCGAATATCCGGAAAAATCGAAATAGATCTGAAACGTAAACGCCAGTGCGCCGATCCACGCTTTCCCCGCGGTCAGGCTTCCGGGATCACCGGAAATTTCCGTCCAAAGGACGCCGATCTGATTCGCAAGCAAAACTTTCTTTCCCAAGCCGACGGCGAACCGCCAGACGCCTTCGGCAAAAAGGGCCGCCGTCTCCTGCCGGCAGGACAGCTCGTTTGCAATCGTCTTGTATTGCACGATCGGACCTGCGACGAGCTGTGGAAACAGCGCGACATACGCCGCGAAATTCAAAACGTTTCTCTCCGCCGGCACGTCTTTGCGATACACATCGACGAGATAAGACATTGACTGGAATGTGTAAAACGAGATCCCAATCGGCAAGATCACATGGAGCGGATCGATCCTGCCGCCGATGACGGCATTCAGATTGTCGATGATAAAGTTGGCATATTTGAAATAACATAAAAAGCCGAGATTTACGAGTATTGCAAGAATCAATACCGTTTTGGCCTTATTCCTGTTTTCGGAGAACGCCGCGATCAGGCGTCCGGCCGTATAATCGACAAGGATCGTCGCGATCATCAAAAAGACAAGCTTCGGTTCTCCCCAGGCATAAAAAATCAGGCTCATAAGCAGCAGCGCCACGTTTTTCAAACGCCTGGGACAAGCATAATATAATATTAATACGATCGGCAAAAAACCGAACAGGAATATCGGCTTGCTGAATACCATGATTTAAAAATATTGATCAATCAGCGTTTTTGCGTTGCCGATATCCTCCGTAACGCAAACCACTACATAGGTTCCCTTTTGCAGCGTATAGGCCTTTTCCAGTTTTGCCACCTCTGCCGGGGCATAATCCGCAAACAGCTCGCTTCGCTCT